>JAVVFE010000301.1:0-4101 GCA_032251175.1 Thermohalobaculum sp. | reverse complement strand
GCCGGCAGGAACTGCCGGCAGGCACGTCGAGAGGTTCCCGGCAGGCACGTCGAGAGGTTTCTCCCTCGGGTGCCTCGACAAGCCCGCGCCACTTCCACGATAGTCGGTCGCAGGCAGCAAGCGAGGCGTGCGGGCAGGATGGGCTGGACCACGATCACCGACTGGGACGACGCCTATGCCAACCGGGACCACATCCCGGACCCCGACGCCTATCCGCCGCGCTGGCAGGCGGCAGCCGCAGCGGTGCGCGACCGCCTGGGCGCCCGGGCGCGGCTGGGGGTGACCTACGGGCCCGGCGCGCGACAGGCGCTCGACCTGTTCCTGCCGGACGGCGCCCCCAGGGGGCTGGCCGTGTTCGTCCATGGCGGCTACTGGCGGCGCTTCGAGCGCGGGCTGTGGTCGCATCTGGCCGTGGGTCCGCTGGCGCGGGGCTGGGCGGTGGCGATGCCGTCCTACACGCTGGCGCCCGCTACCCGCATCGCCGCCATCACGCGCGAGGTGGGCGCCGCCATCACCCGCGCCGCGGCCGGGATCGCGGGCCCGATCGTGCTGGCGGGCCATTCGGCGGGCGGGCATCTGGCAAGCCGGATGGTCTGTGCCGATACCCCCCTGGCCGAGGCGATCACCGCGCGCATCGCCCATGTCCTGTCGATCAGCGGCGTGCACGACCTGCGCCCGCTGCTGCGCACGGCGATGAATGCCGACCTGCGGCTGGACCCGTCCGAGGCCGCGGCCGAGAGCCCTGCCCTGCTGACGCCCCTGCCCGGCACGCGGCTGACCGCCTGGGTCGGCGGCGACGAGCGGCCCGAATTCATCCGCCAGTCGGCGCTTCTGGCGAATGTCTGGACCGGGCTCGGCGCCGCCACCCGGTCGGTGGTCGAGCCGGGACTGCACCATTTCGACGTGATCGACAGCCTTGCAACGCCCGATGGCGCGCTCGCGCGGGCGCTCACCGATATCTGAGGGAGGACGGGATGCACTGTGTCTTCGTGCAACTGCGCTGCGAGCCGGGCAAGACCTATCAGGTCGCCGATGCGATCTGGGAGAAGGAGATCGTCTCGGAGCTGTATTCCACCTCGGGGGAATACGATCTGATGATGAAGATCTACATCCCCGACGATGCCGATGTCGGGCGATTCATCAACGATCAACTGCTCGACATCCCCGGCATCAGCCGCTCGCTGACGACGCTGACCTTCCGGGCGTTCTGAGCGCGGCGGCCGATCGCGCCGCCACGCCCGCGGCCCGGCACGCTCAGTTCAGCGTGCCGTCCTTCTTCATCTGGTCGTAGAGATAGCCGCCCGCGCCGCCCACTGTGGCGCCGATGGCAGCGCCCGCCCCGGGCGAGCCGCTGAACGCGCCGATCACCGCGCCCGTGGCGGCACCGACCGCGGCGCCCGTGCCGGTGCGCTGCACCGTCTTGCTGTTGTATCCTTCGCAGCCGGCGAGCGTCAAACCCGCGACCGCCATCACGACGACAAGACCCCTGCGCGACATGGATTCGCCTCCTCTTCAGAACTTTGCCGGAACTCCGAACGTTCAGTTACAGGGAAAAGTTGCACGGACCGCGCGCACAATTCCGTCAAGCGGTTCCAGGTTTCCCGCATCTGGATTGGCTGTTGCCCAGTCGATGAAGATCTTGCGGGTCTCCTCGCGCGTCACCACCCGGCCGGGGCAGGCCACGGGCTTCACGTCGAAGCGTTCGTCGCCCAGAAGTGCGGCATAGAACTGCTCGACCCCCTCGATCCAGCCATAGCAGAAGCCGACCGCATACTTGCCGATCTCGGTGCCCTGATCGGCGGCGCAGAGGCGCGCCATCGAGGCAACGGTCACCGCCTCGAAATCCTCGACGCCGGGTTCGGCCGCCGCGGCCCCGGACGCGGCCAGCGTGGCCGCCAACAAAATTGCGCGTCGCATCAGTCCAATCCTTCCCTGATCCCGCCATCGGCGGAGTGAACACAACAAAGCTATCAGAACGACCCGTGCGCGACCATGACGCCGATCAATCAATCAGGCGGGAATCAGCCCCGACAGATGCGCGAGGTTCTTGAAGAAGATCCGCACATGCGCCAGCGGCCGGGCCTTGACCAGTTCCTTGTTCATGTAGGCATCGAAGGTCAGCTCCTGCACGTCCTTGTCGCGGCAGATCGCCACGAACCGCTCGCGCCGGTCGTCGTTGACATACCAGTGGTCCTGCATGATCCGCAGGATCCAGAACACGCCGCCATGGGCGCGCATGAAGCGGCTGCGCGCCCGCGCCAGCGCCCGGGCCTTGCCGGTCGCCAGCATCTCCTCGACCGCATCGGCCGCGACCCGGCCACCGAACATGGCGTAGAAGATCCCCTCGCCCGAGGATGGCGCGACCACCCCGGCAGCGTCGCCCGCCAGCACCACGTCGCGCCCGTTGTCCCAGCGCCTCAGCGGCTGGAGCGGGATTGGCGCGCCCTCGCGCCGGATGGTGCCGACGCCGTCGAGCCCCGCCACCGCGCGCAGGTCGGCGGTGGCCTGCTTCACTGAAAAATCGCTCCGCTCGGTCCCCATGCCGACGCTGGTCTGCGCGCCATGCGGGAACACCCAGCCGTAGAAATCGGGCGAGATGCGGCCATCGTAATAGACGTCGCACTGGTCGGGCGCGAAATCGGCCATGCCGGCGCGGGGGCTCTCGACGATCTCGTGATAGGCGATGACATAGCGGATGTCCTGCCCGCCGGGGATCTCCTGGCGCGCGACGTTCGAGCGCGCACCGTCCGCCCCGATCACGGCGCGGGCGCGGATGCGGGCGACCTCGCCCGACTGACCCGCTTCCTTCGGACGGTAGCACACCACCGCCACGCCGTCGGGGTCGCGCTCGATGCGCTCATAGGTGCCGGTCAGGCGCGCGGCCCCGTTCCGTGCGGCGCGGGCGCGCAGCCACTCGTCGAAATGCTCGCGGTCGACCATGCCGACGAAGCCGTCCCTGATCGGGATCACCACCTTGCGGCCTTTCGGCGAGATCATCCGCGCCCTGGTGATCTTCGCGACAAGCTGCCCCTCGGGGATGGCGAACATGTCGATGGCGCGCGGCGGGATGGCGCCGCCGCAGGGCTTGATCCGCCCGGCGCGGTCCAGCAGCGCGACGCGGCGCCCCTTCAGTGCCAGGTCGTTCGCCGCCGTCGCGCCCGAAGGCCCGCCGCCCACCACCACGACGTCATAGGTTGCCGCGTCCATCGCTCACTCTCCCGCAATGCCGAGGGGGGCTGCGCGCAACGGCGCATCCCGCAAGTCGCGCCCGACCCGGGCCGCGAGGACCGCCGAGGCGAGGAACAGCAGCCCCTCGCCGGCGAAAACCATCGAATAGGCCGCCGCAGGCTCGGCCATCAGCGCGCGCGCCAGGTCGACCGCGACGGTCCCGAGAAAGCCGCCCAGCCCGAAGGCCACCGCCTGCGCCGCGCCCCACAGCCCGACCCGCGTGCCCTCGCGCCCGCCCGCGCCGTCCGAGGCGAGGCCCATCATCGAGCCGATGGCCGCGACCGCGAAGGCGCCGTTGAACACCCCCAGCACGAAGACGTTGAGCCTGAGCGGCCACTCGCCACCGACCTGCGCCGCGCCCCAGGCCAGCGCGATCAGCGCGAGCGCCGAGCCCACGCAGCCCCAGATCGTCCAGCCGCGCAGCACCGCCGGGCGCCCGCGGCCGAGCGCGGTGCCAAGGATGCCGACCACCGCCATGCCGAGGAACACGCCGCCATGCTGCACGCCGGCAAGCTGGGTCGACTGCCCTGGCGTCATGCCGAAGACATGGCCCGCGAAGGGCTCGAGGATCAGGTCCTGCGCCGAATAGGCCAGCATCGAGGCAAAGACGAACAGGGTGAAGATGCGCGCCTGCGGCTCGGCCCAGACCTCCGCCAGCGCCGCCATGAAGCGCATGCGGGCACGCGGCACCGCTCCCGCCTCGGCCGGGCGTGCCCCGCGCTCGACCCCCGCAAGGCCCGCGAGCGACAGGGCGAAGGCCACCGCCGCCACCCCGGCCGAGACCGCGAGCAGGCGTTGGTGGCTGAAGGGGTCGAGCAGACCGCCCGCCACGCCCGCCGTGACCGCGATGCCGCCGATCATCATCAGCCAGGC
>JAVVFE010000300.1:0-4117 GCA_032251175.1 Thermohalobaculum sp. | reverse complement strand
GCCGAGTCGATCTGGCTCAGCAGGTAGCCCTTGCGCAGCCGGCCGTCGGGCGCGCGGTAGCGGGCGACCAGCGGCGCGGGCAGGTCGCCCGCGCCGAATTCGGCAACCTCGAGCTGCGCGGCAAGCCGGGCGATCAGGTCGGGGAAGAAGCGGAACACCGCCGCCCCCAGCGCCGCCTCGCGCGCCGGCGTCGCGCGGCCGCGCCAGGCATCCAGCGCGGCGGCAAGGCGCCGGCCCTCGGGCGTGCCGAGGCCCGCGAGCCGGGCGGCCAGCGCCTCGGGCCGCGGCGTCGCCAGCGCGACCGCCTCGTCCTCGACCGCGAACTGCAGCGACGGCCAGGCGAGATCGATCAGCTCGAGCTTGGCGGCCTGGTCGTCCGGCACCAGATCGCCCAGCCAGACCGCCGAGCGCACCTCGGGCAGCGCATCGAGCGCGCGTGCAGCCCGCGCCGCGGCCGCCTCGTCGGCGACGATCAGGCCCAGTCGCAGCGGCGCCAGCGCCGGGTCGCCGGTCAGCCAGTGATGCACCACGACCGAGGGCGATTTCGGGTCGCGCAGCGCCATCGGGTCGGCGTCGAACCGCGCCTGTGGCGCCAGCATCGCCGCCGCCGCGCCGACCGCCAGCGCCGCCAGCGCCAGCACCCGCCCGGCGCCGGGCGGCATCCCCGGCAAGGGCAGCCGCCCACGGCCGCGCGCCAGCCGCGGGCGCAGCGCCACCGCCGCGGGGATCAGCGTCAGTGCCACCGCCAGCGCGATCAGCACGCCCGCGGCGCCGATCAGCCCCAGTTGCGCCATGCCGGCGAAATCGGTGCCGGTGAAGGCCAGGAACGCCACTGCCGTGGTCAGCGCCGACAGCAGCAGCGCGCCGCCGATCTCGCGCCCCGAATGCCCCAGCGCCGCATCGACCGTCATGCCGTGCGCGGCGTCCTCGTCCAGATGGGTCATCAGGTGGATGGCGAAGTCGATGCCAAGCCCCACCATCAGCACGACGAAGGCGATCGAGATCAGGTTGAGCGCCCCCACCGCGACCGCCGCGACCCCGGTGGTCAGGACCAGCGTGACCGCGACCACCGCCAGCGCCAGCCCCACCCGCCCCGGCCGCCCGACCGCCAGGAACAGCACGCCCGCGACCAGCAGGATCGACAGCGCCAGCGAGGCGCCCAGCCGCGCGGTCACGCTCTCCAGTTCCTCGGCGCGCAGCACCGGGTCGCCGGTCACGCCGATCTGGACCAGCGCGCGCAACCCGGGATCGAGCCGCGCGGCCTCGTCCCGCACCGCCTCGATCGCGGGCTTTGCCGGGCTGAGGCGGGTGTAGTCGAGCCTCGGCTCGACGGTGATCAGGCGGATCACCGGCGCGGTGCGCGGCGCCGGCGCGAAGGCCGCCTGCCAGTCGAACGGGCGGACGCGCCCGGCGCCCTCGGCCTCGATCACCGCCGCCGCCTCGGCCAGGAACGGCCCCAGCGCCGCGGGGTCGATCGCCGCGCGCCCGGCCAGCGCCACCGCCTCGTCCAGCGCCGACAGGAACCCCGCCAGCGTCTGGTCGCCGCGCATCGCCGCGATCAGGTTCGACGCCTGCGCAAGCCGCGTGAGCCGCGCGTCGAGCGTGGCGAGGTCGCCATACAGCAGCCCGTGCGACAGCAGGAACGGATCGGCCGAGGGCGCGAACACCTGACCCAGATCGGCCCCGCGCGCCTGCAACCCGCGGACCAGCGCCGCGGTCGCCGCATCGGCGGCGTCGGCATGGTCCGCGCGGATCACCGCGACGATGGTGTTCCTGGTCGCCGGGAAGGCTTCGGCCACCGCCTGCGCGCGCATCTGGAACGGCAGGTCGGACGCGAGCATCCGGCTGGAATCGGTGTCGACCCGAAGCCCGGCCGCCGCCACGCCCGCCAGCACGCTGAGGCCCGCCAGCGCCGCCAGCACGCGCCGCGGCGCGCGCGCGACCGCGCGCATCCAGCGGGCGACGCTCTGCCCTGCGATGCTGTCGATGCCTGCGCCGTGTCCGATCTGCACCTCGGGCTCCCTGTCACGGAATTGCGCGCCCCGCGGATTGCTGCGGCGCTTGAGTAGCTTCGGGGCGCACGTTAGCTTAACGGCCGATGTCCGCTTCGTGTAAGGGCACTTCTTGCAGCCGCCCGTCAAGTCCGGCTACTCTTGTAAAAGTTCAACGTCTGGCGGCAAGCCACGGAAAAGGAATGCCCAATGAGTTTCATCAGGTTTCTGTGCAACAGCGTGACGGGCGCCGCCCTTCTGACCCTCGCCGCCTGTGCCTCGACCGACCCGGACGCGGGATTCGCCGCCCAGGATCCCTTCGAGAGCACGAACCGCACGATTCACAGCTTCAACGTCGGCGTCGACCGCTACGTCCTGCGCCCGGTCGCGCAGGGCTACGACACCGTGACCCCGGCCACCTTCCAGCACATGATCGGCAACGGCCTGTCGCATCTGCAACTGCCGGTGGACATGGCGAACCACTTCCTGCAGGGCCAGACCATGGCCGGCCTGCGGACCATGGGGCGCATCACGCTGAACACCGTGCTGGGCATGGGCGGCCTGCTCGACCCCGCGACCGAGTTCGGCCTGCCGCGCGAGGAGACCGATTTCGGCATCACCCTGGGCCGCTGGGGGGTCGATCAGGGCGCGTTCCTGATGATCCCGCTGATTGGCCCGTCGACACCGCGCGACATCGGTGGCTTCGTGGTCGATCTGGCGTTCTCGCCGACCACCTATTTCGGCATCAGCGGGTCGGACACGCTCAACACGTTGTCGATCCCGCTCAATGTGGTCGACCGGGTCGACACCCGCAACCGCAACGCCGACCTGATCGACGAACTGCTGTACGAGAGCGATGACAGCTATGTCACCGTGCGCTCGATCTACCTGCAACGGCGCGCGGCGCAGGTGGCGGGCGGCGACGTGACCGACGCGCTGCCCGACATCTTCGAGGAGGAGGAGGCGACGCCCGCCCCCGCCAATTGACGCGGCCGGGTCGCGTGCGGCAAGGAACGCGCGCGGCCCCGCCGCCGGCGTTGCGCCATGCGCCTGCGCCCGGGATGCGGTGGTCGGGCGGCCCGCCAGTCCGTCAGTCCAAACGAACGCCGTGCGCGAGGATGCCGATGCCGACCACCGACCCCACCTTCGCCCCTGCCCCGACCGCCGCCCCCGCCTTCGCCGCCGTCCTGAGCGATGCCGCGGCCGAGGCCGAGCGGATGCTGGACGCCTGCCTGCCGCCGCCCGCCGACGCCCCGGGCGAGGCCGAGCTGGTCGCGGCGATGCGCTATGCCGTGACCGGCGGCGGCAAGCGGCTGCGCGCCTTCCTCGCCATGGAGGTCGCGCGCCTGTTCGGCGCCCCCCCCGCGCGCGGCGCGCGGGTGGCGGCGGCGATGGAATGCCTGCACGCCTACAGCCTGGTGCATGACGACATGCCCTGCATGGACGACGACGACCTGCGCCGCGGCAAGCCCACGGTCCACAAGATGTGGACCGAGGCGACGGCGGTGCTGGCGGGCGATGCGCTGCAGACGCTGGCCTTCGAGATCCTGGCCGACCCCGCCACCCACCCCGATGGCGAGGTGCGCGCCCGGCTGTGTCTCAGGCTGGCGCAGGCCAGCGGCCATGCCGGCATGGTCGGCGGCCAGGCGATCGACCTCGCCGCCGAAACCGCAGCCGAGCCGATGGGCGCCGAGACGGTGCGCCGGCTGCAGGCGATGAAGACCGGCGCGCTGATCGAGGTCTCGGCCGAGGCCGGCGCCATCGTCGGCGGCGCCGCGGCGGGCGATGTCGCGCGCATCCGCGCCTATGCCCGGGCGCTGGGCGAGGCGTTCCAGATCGCCGACGACCTGCTCGACGTCACCGGCACGGTCGAGGAGGTCGGCAAGGCGGTCGGCAAGGACGCCGGTGCCGGCAAGGCCACCTTCGTCGACATCCTCGGCGTCGCGGGCGCCCGCGCGCGCGCCGATGAGCTGGTCGCAACCGCGGCGGCCGAGCTTGCCCCCTTCGGCGCGCGCGCAGCGATGCTGGCCGCGGCCGCGCGCTTCGTGGTCGATCGCCGGTCCTGACCGCGCGACGGATGCGGCGGACGCCGGGCCGCCGATGCTGACCCCCGGCGGCGGGTGCGG
>JAVVFE010000299.1:0-4154 GCA_032251175.1 Thermohalobaculum sp. | reverse complement strand
CGGCGGTGGACCTGTCGGCGCGCTACATCAACGACCGCAAGCTGCCCGACAAGGCGATCGACGTGATCGACGAGGCGGGCGCGGCGCAGCATCTGCTGCCGGTCGCGAAGCGGCGCAAGACGATCACGCAGCGCGAGATCGAGGCGGTGGTCTCGAAGATCGCCCGCATCCCGCCCAAGACCGTGTCGAAGAACGACGCCGAGACGCTGCGCGACCTGGAAGCTGCGCTCAAGCGCGTGGTGTTCGGGCAGGAGACCGCGATCGAGGCGCTGGCCTCGGCGATCAAGCTGAGCCGCGCCGGTCTGCGCGAGCCGGAAAAGCCGATCGGCTGCTACCTGTTCGCCGGGCCCACCGGCGTCGGCAAGACCGAGGTGGCCAAACAGCTCGCCTCGTCGCTGGGCGTCGAGATGCTGCGCTTCGACATGTCGGAATACATGGAAAAGCATTCCGTCAGCCGCCTGATCGGCGCGCCGCCGGGCTATGTCGGCTTCGACCAGGGAGGCCTTCTGACCGATGGCGTCGATCAGCACCCGCATTGCGTGCTGCTGCTGGACGAGATCGAGAAGGCGCATCCGGACGTGTTCAACATCCTGTTGCAGGTGATGGACCACGGCCGGCTGACCGACCACAACGGCAAGCAGGTGAATTTCCGCAACGTCATCCTGATCATGACCTCGAACGCCGGCGCGCAGGAGCAGGCCAAGGCCGCCATCGGTTTCGGCCGGGCGCGGCGCGAGGGCGAGGACCAGGCGGCGATCGAGCGGATGTTCAGCCCCGAGTTCCGCAACCGGCTGGACGCCGTCATCTCGTTCGGCGCGCTGCCGCGCGAGGTGATCCTGCAGGTGGTCGAGAAATTCGTCCTGCAACTCGAGGCGCAACTTATGGACCGCGGCGTCACCATCGAGTTGATGAAACCCGCCGCCGAATGGCTGGCCGAGAAGGGCTATGACATGACCATGGGCGCGCGCCCGCTGGGCCGCGTGATCCAGGAGCACATCAAGAAGCCGCTGGCCGAGGAACTGCTGTTCGGCCGGCTCGCCAAGGGCGGCATCGTGCGGATCGGGGTGAAGGGCGACGGGCTCGACCTGCAGATCCTGCCGCCCGAGAAGCCGCGGCTTGCGGGCGGCAAGGCGACGCCGCTGCTGACCGCAGGCTGACACCGGCGGCGCGGTTGCGCGATCACAGGACCGGCCGCGCGCGCCCCATGCCGGGCGCGCGCGGCCGGTTCACGTTTGGCGGGCGGGGGTCGGAACGGTATTGCGCAGCGACCCGCCTTCTGGCATCTGGTATACCAAGAAACGGCGCCACATCGCGGGGAGGACAGCATGGGTCGCAGAGTCGTCGTCATCGGCGCCGGACAGGCGGGCCAGTCGCTCGCGGCCAGGCTGCGCGACCTCGGCCATTCCGGCCCGATCACGCTGATCGGCGCGGAGACCGAGATCCCCTACCAGCGCCCGCCGCTGTCGAAGAAATACCTGCTGGGCGAGATGACGGTCGAGCGGCTGCACCTCAAGCCGCGCAGCTTCTATGCCGAGCGCGCCATCACGCTGGTCACCGGCGAGGCGGTGACGGCCATCGACCGCGCGGCGCGCGAGGTTGTCACGGCGACGCGGCGGATCGGCTATGATGTGGTCGCCCTGACCACCGGCGCCACGCCCCGCCGCCTGCCCGACGCGATCGGCGGGGGCCTCGGCGGCGTCCACACCCTGCGCACGCTGGGCGACGTGGACGCCCTGCGCCCCGCCATCGTCGAAGGGCGGCGCGCGCTGATCGTCGGTGGCGGCTATATCGGGCTCGAGGCCGCGGCGGTCGCGGCGCAGAAGGGCCTGAAGGTCACGCTGATCGAGGCCGCGCCCCGCATCCTTGGCCGGGTCGCGGCGCCCGAGACCGCCGATTTCTTCCGCCGCCTGCACAGATCGAACGGCGTCGACATCCGCGAGGACACGGCGCTGGCGCGGCTGGAGGGCGAGGCCGGGCAGGTCGCCCACGCGGTGCTGGCCGATGGCGCGACGCTGGCGGTCGACGTGGTGGTCGTGGGCATCGGGGTCGATCCCGCGACCGGGCTGGCCGCGGCGACCGGGCTCGCCCTCGACAACGGCATCGCGGTGGACGGGCTGTGCCGGACATCGGACCCAGCGATCTTCGCGGCCGGCGATTGCGCCTCGTTCCCCTGGCGCGGCGGGCGGGTGCGCCTCGAATCGGTGCAGAACGCGATCGACATGGCCGAACACGCGGCCGGCGCCATCAACGGCGCCACCGCCCCCTATGTGCCGGTGCCCTGGTTCTGGTCGGACCAGTACGCCGCGCGGTTGCAGATCGCGGGGCTCAACCTCGGCTACACCCGCATCGTGCGCCGCCCCGGCGAGCGGGCGGGGGCCGAATCGGTCTGGTATTTCGAGGGCGCGCGCTTCCTGGCGGTCGATGCGATGAACGACCCCAAGGCCTACATGCAGGGCAAGCGGTGGCTGGAGGCCGGCGTCTCGCCATCGCCCGACGCCATCGCCGATGGCGGGCGCGACCTGCGCAGTCTGGCACCGGCGCGCTGAGCGCAAGAAACGCGGGCGGGCAGCACCAGATCGGGCCGCCCGCCCCTTACTCCAAGCTGTTCACCACCACACGCGCAAGCAGCGTTTACACCAGTCGCCACCCGTTCCAGACGCGCCACGCGGAACGGGAGGCGGGAACAACTTCGCCTTGATGCCCCCGACTCGCCCGCACGCGCTGTGAGGATTCTCACATGCGGGGGCGCAAACATGCGTGGAAACGGTTGCAGCCGACCCCAACCTGCGCGATCAGTTGGCGTGGGAACCGGGCCCCGTGCCCGGGGGAGTGGGCAGACGGATGATCGAGGAACGCAGCTTTCCTGCGGGCAGCACGCTCGATCTGTGCGGGGCCGAGGGGCGCATGGCGCTGGCCGCCGCCTGGAGCGAAGTGCGCGTCCCTGCGGGCGCCATGATCGTCGGCGCCGACGAAACCGACGACGACGTGTTCTTCATCATCGAAGGCCGGGCGCGCGCCGCGACCTACACCAACCAGGGCAAGGAGGTCCTGCTCTCGGACCTGACGGTGGGCGAATCATTCGGCATCTTTGCCGCGATCGACGGCGCGCCGCGCTCGACCAACATCATCGCGCTGGAGGAAACGCGGCTGGCGCGGATGTCGGCGCAGCGCTTCACCGAAGTGCTCTATGGCAATCGCGAGGTGATGCAGGCGTTCCTGCGCTACCTGATCAACCGCATCCGGAACCTGTCGGAGCGGGTGGCCGACGTGACCACGCTGAACGCCGAGCAGCGGCTGGTGAGCGAGTTGCTGCGCCTTGCCGTGCCCGACCCCACACGCCCCGGCACCGCGCTGATCGATCCGCTGCCGACGCAGCAGGAACTGGCGGCGCTGATCTTCTCGCAGCGCGAGTCGGTGGGGCGCGACATGTCGAAGCTGAAGGAGCTGGGCCTGATCGAGCGCCAGGCGCGCCGCCTGCGGATCCTGAGCGTCGAGCGCCTGCGGGCGCGCCTGAACGGCGGCTGAGCGGGGCGCGGCCAAAGCTTCGGCGGCGCGATTAACGCTTCATCAACCTTGATCGGCTATCGCTGAGGCACGGGCGGTCCGCTGCGGGCCGCACGTCAGGCCGGCGAGCGGAGTGGCACGCCCGCGTCTGGCGCATCCCCCCTCCCCTCGCGGCCCTCACCGCGGTCGGGCCCATTGCGCGCCCCGCCGCCCGAATGACCAGCGGCGCGCGCCGACCGCCCGCCGCGCGCAAGGAGGCCAGGATGCCGGGAACCCTGAAGATCTGGTGGCATGACGGCGCCACCAAGGATGTCCGCTACAACGAACTGCCGGTGGCGAACGAGCCCGAACTGGGGTTCGCGAGCCTTGTCGTCGGCCCGATCGCGGTCAGCTCGCCCCCCGCACCCGTTGACGCGACCGTGGCGATTGTCGAGTCGACCGTGAACTTCCGTTATCTCGTCCTGCCACCCGAGAGCACTGCCGCCGCCGACCCCGCCACCGCCAAGCCGATCGCCGCCACGGGCTTCGGCACCGACGCGATCGGGGTGCAGCCGGGCTACCGCATCTCGGTGATCGAGGCCTGACGGGCCCCGGCCCTTGCCGGAACCCCGGACCGCGCGCCGGGGTTCCGTTGCGTGTTGACGCTTTGG
>JAVVFE010000298.1:0-4181 GCA_032251175.1 Thermohalobaculum sp. | reverse complement strand
CGACATGGTCGGGGCCGACGATGGCGGCACCGGGGGCCGCCGCGGCGGTGTCGGTGGCGGCGTGCATCTCGGCCCCCGCGTCGAGCGCCCTGCTATCGAGCACCCGGTTGTCGAGCGTCCCGGCCGCGGCGGCATCGACCGGCGTGACGGCGGCGAACACCGCGAGCGGCCGGTCGTCGCCGCGCCCGGCGGTCCGCGGCGTGGCGGGCAGTTCCAGACGCGCGGCGAAGACGCCGGAGGTCGCCGGGTCGATCGCCGAGATCGGGCCGTCGCGGCGGGCGATCTCGGGCTCGGGCAGCGTGGCCGGCAGGCTCAGCGCCAGGACACCGCCGCCGGCATAGGCGCGCGCGTCGGGCCGGGCGCCCGCGGGCGCGCCGGGTTCGAGCACCGGCGCCGCGATCACCGGCGCATCGGCGACCACGGCCGGCGCCTCGGGCAGCGGCGCAAAGCCCACGCGCTGGATGTCCTGCACCAGCGCATAGCCGCCATAGCCCAGCCCGCCGACCAGGCCGGCCAGCGCCACCGCCGAGAACATGCCGCCCAGCGACACCGGGGCGCCGATGCGCCGGGCGCGGGGCGTGCTGACGAAGCGCGATTGCATCAGGCCCGCGCCGACGGCGCCCACCGGCGCCACCGTTTCGGCCCCGCGCTGGGCCGCGGCCGCGCCGGGCACCATGCCGAAGGTCACGAGCGGCGAGCGGAAGCCGGACTGGTGGCAGAACCGCTCGTAGCACGCATCCGGGTTCATCCCCAGATACCGCGCATAGGCGCGCACATAGCCAGGCACCACGCTGCGGTTGGGGAAGGCGTCGGCGTCGGCGTTCTCGATGGCCGCGATCAGCTCGGCCTTGATGCACAGATCGCGTTCGGCCTCGGCAAGCGTCTTGCCGAGGCATGCGCGCTCGCCGCGCATCTCGTCGCCGAGGGTAAGTTCGTAATCGTCAAAGCCCCGAAGTGCCACTCGGGCTTCTCCTGCTCAGGTCTTCGCCGCGCCATCGTTCCGATGATCATTCCGCCTCGCCGACACTTTCGCAAAAATGCCGGAGAATTTCAATCCGATCAGGCCGTATTCACGCGTTTTCTTCGGCACGCATTGGACGAAGCGCCGGCCCAAGTCAGATTCGCGAAACCCCACCCTCACGCCTCCGCATTGCACCGAAACCGGTAAAAGGCAAGTTTGCGTCGGGGCGGGACACAAAATTTTGCACGCGCCCGCACGGCACCGCCCGCGCGGCCCGGTCAGGGCGCCCGGACCCCGCATCCCGGCCGGGGCGCGGGGCCTGCCCGCGGGCGGCGGGTCAGTAGACATAGCGGACCTCCTCGGTCCAGTAGCGTTCGAGCTGGCGCAGGTCGCGGTTCATGCCCTCGACGCCCTCGGGCCGCAGCCGCTCGGACAGGCACAGCGCATCGGCGTGGCGGCGGAACAGGTCGGCGACGATGCCATGCACCTCGATCCCGCGTTCGGTGAGGCGCACCCGCACCGAGCGGCGGTCGATCTCGCAGCGCCGATGCTCGATGAACCCGCTCTCGACCAGTTTCTTGAGGTTGTAGGAGACGTTCGAGCCCTGGTAGTAGCCCCGGCTGCGCAATTCGCCCGCGGTCATCGTCTTGGGGCCGATGTTGAAGACCAGCAGCGCCTGCACCGCGTTCAGGTCCAGATGGCCCAGCCGCTCGAACTCGTCCTTGATCACGTCCAGCATCAGCCGGTGCAGGCGTTCGATCAGCGAGAGCGTCTCGAGATACCCCGCGAACACGTCGGGGCCCGCCTCGTCCTCATAGGTGGGGGCCAGGGCGATCGAGGCTCTCATATTGTTCTCCCGCGTCACAGGTCTGCCAACGCGGGAGATGGTTGCCAAGAATGGCAAACAAGCGGTTAAGAACGACGCGCCGGCTCACACCTTGCCGCCCAGCACCTCGATGATGCCCGAGAAATCGCGCCCCGCCTTGCCCTGCAGGTCCATCAGCGCATAAAGCTGTGTCGCATGCGCGCCCAGCGGCACATGGGCGCCCGCGGCCTGGGCCGCCTCCATCGCGATGCGCAGGTCCTTCAGCATCAGGCCGGCCGCGAACCCCGGCTGGTAGTCGCGGTTGGCGGGCGAGCCCGGCACCGGCCCGGGCGCCGGGCAATAGTCGTTCAGCGACCAGCACCGCGCCGTCGCGGTCGAGGAGATGTCGTAGAGCTTCTGCGCGTCGAGCCCGAGGCGCGCCGCCAGATTGAACCCTTCCGAGACCGCGATCATCTGGATCGCCAGCATCATGTTGTTGCAGATCTTGGCCGCCGCCCCCGCCCCCGCGCCGCCGGCGTGGAAGATGTTCCGGCCCATCGCCTCCAGCACCGGGCGCGCCGCGGCAAACGCCGCCTCGGTGCCGCCCACCATGAAGGTCAATGTCCCCGCGGCCGCTCCGCCCACGCCGCCCGACATCGGGCTGTCGACCATCATCTGCCCCGCCGCCGCGGCCGCCTTCGCCACCGCGCGCGCCGCATCGACGTCGATCGTCGAGCAGTCGATGAAGACGATGCCCTTGGGCGCCGCCGCAAGGATGCCGCCCTCGCCCTCGTAGACGCCGCGCACATGGCGCGCGGCCGGCAGCGCGCTCACCACCGCCTCGGCCTCGGCCACCGCCGCGACGGCCGACCGCGCGGCCTTGCCGCCGGCCTCGGCCAGCGCCGCGAGGTTCGCCTCGACCATGTCGAAGCCCGTCACCGCGTGGCCCTTCTCGACAAGGTTCCGCGCCATCGGCAGGCCCATGTTGCCAAGCCCGATGAAACCGATCTTCATGCCGTCCCCTCCCATGTTGCCGCCGGGCCTGCGCCTCAGCCGATCTGATGCCAGGCCGCGATGCGCGCGACCAGCGGGCCGTGCGGGGCGCCCGCCTCGGCCGTGCCGCTGACCCAGGCGTAGAGATCCTGGTCGTTCTCCTCCAGCAGCGCCTCGTAGGCGGCAAGCTCCGCCTCGCCCAGGCGCGCCAGTTCGGTATCCGCGAAGGGGCCCAGGATCAGGTCCATCTCGCGCGTGCCGCGCCGCCAGCTCCGGATCTTCAGGCGCTTGAGGCGGGTCTCGCGGGGTTCGGTCATCGGCTCCTCCGGGGTCACGCGCGGTTATAGCGGGGTCTCACGCCTCGGGCCACAGCCAGGCTGCGCCGATCACGCCGGCGCTGTCGCCGAGCCGGTTTTCCAGGATCGGCGTGTCGAAGCAGTCCGAGAACACATGCGGCCGGGTCGCGCCGCGCAGGTCGCGATACAGGTGCCCCAGATGCGACAGCCCGCCCCCCAGCACGATGCAGTCGGGGTCGAGGATGTTGACCACCATCGCCAGCGCCCGCCCCAGCCGGTCGAGATGCCGCGCGAGGCTGGCCTGCGCGCCCGCGTCCCCCGTCCCCCCCGCGTCGCCCGCACCCGCCGCCGCCGCGCGCGCGGCGATGTCGGGCGCGGCCAGCCGCTGGCCGGTCGCGCGCGCGTGGTCGTGTTCCAGCCCGGTGCCCGAGATCCAGGTCTCGAGGCAGCCATGCCGGCCGCAATAGCACCGCGGCCCCGGCCGCTCGTCGTCGCGCGGCATCGGCAGGGGCGTGTGCCCCCACTCGCCGGCGATGCGGTTGGCGCCGACATGCACCTCGCCCCGCATCACGATGCCGCCGCCCGCGCCGGTGCCCAGGATCAGCCCCAGCACCACGCCAAAGCCCTGCCCCGCACCCGCCCGCGCCTCGGCCAGCGCGAAGCAGTTGGCATCGTTCTCGATCCGCACCGGGCGGCCCAGCGCGGCCATCAGGTCGCGGTCGAACGGCTGGCCGATCAGCACCGTCGTGTTGGCGTTGCGCACCAGCCCGGTGGCGGGCGAGAACGAGCCGGGGATGCCGATCCCGATCCCCGCCGCCTGCCCGCCCGCCGCCGCCTCGACCCGGCGCACCAGCGCCGCGATGTCGGCGACGATCGCGCGATAGTCCTCGCGCCGGGTCGGCACCCGCTCGCGCGCCACCACCGCGCCGCCGGGGGCCAGCGCCACCGCCTCGGTCTTGGTGCCGCCCAGATCGACGCCGATGCGGATCATGCCCTGCCCCTCGCCTGCACGCCGCCCGAAGGTATGCGCCCGCCGGCCCGGCGCGCAATGGCGCAGGCCCGCGTCAGAGCGCGCCCCGCGCCGCGCCGCGCAAGCCCGCCGCAACGCGCCCTCGCACCCTGCGCC
>JAVVFE010000297.1:0-4232 GCA_032251175.1 Thermohalobaculum sp. | reverse complement strand
CTGGCGCGCTACCGGGATGAGATCGCCGGGCGGCGCGGCGCCACGCGCGGCACCACGCAGATCTCGGTGGTCGATGGCCAGGGTCTGGGCGTGTCGCTGACGCTGACGAATGGCGAGGGCGCGGGGCTGGTGCTGCCGGGCACCGGCATCGTCCCCAACAACATGCTGGGCGAGGACGATCTGGTGCCCGGCGACCCGCTGAACTGGCAGCCCGACCAGCGGCTTGCCTCGATGATGGCGCCGCTGGCGGCAAGCTGGCCCGACGGGCGGGTGGCGCTGATGGGCTCGGGCGGATCGAGCCGCATCCGCACCGCGCTGGCGCAGGTTCTGGTCGGGGTGATCGACCGCGGCCTGCCGCTCGGCGCCGCGATCGACGCCCCGCGCGTGCATGCCGAGGGGCGCGAGCCGATGGTCGATGTCGAGCTTGAGGGCCTGCCCGATGCCGCGCGCGCGGCGCTGATGGCGGCCTTCCCCGAGGCCTGCGGCTGGCCCGCGCGCTCGATGTTCTTCGGCGGCGTCCACGCGGTGATCCGCGATGCGCGGGGGAGTGTCGATGCCGCGGGCGACCCCCGCCGGGATGGCGTCGCGATCGCCGGCTGAAGCTCAGAACAGCCCGCGCCGCAGCAGGTTCAGCCCGGCGAGGCACAGCACCAGCAGCGTCATCCGCCGGAACCGCACCTGATCCATGCGGTCCTGCGCCACCAGCCCCGCCCACATCCCCGCCGCCGCCGGCAGGCACATCAGCGCCGACATCGGCACGGTCGCGCCATCCAGCAGCCCGCTCTGCAGATGCGCCGCCACCAGCACCACCGACCCGATCAGGTAGCTCACGCCCTGCGCCCGGACCATCTCGGTCTTGGGCGTGTCGAGCGCGACCAGCAGCAGGATCACCGGCGGGCCCCAGACCCCTGACATGCCGCCGATCACCCCGGCGACCAGCCCCGCCACGATCTCGACCGCCGCGCGCCTGCCGCCATTGGCGGGCACCCGCGGCCGCCAGCCCGAAAGCTGCACCCCGGCCGCGGCCACGATCACGAGGCCCAGCGCGACGAACAGATCCTCGGACCGGATGCCGGGCACCAATTGCGCGATGACGCCGATCGACAGGCCCATGAACAGGTTGAGCTTCCAGAACCGCACGGCGGTGTCGCGCGCCGCCAGCCCGCCCTGCCGGAAGGTCTGCCAGAAGTTGCTGAGGCAGGTCGGCAGGATCAGGATCGCCACCGCCTCCTGCGCCGACAGCATGCTGCCGAGCCCGCTCAGCGCGATCATCGGCATGGCGAAGCCGACCGCGCCCTTGACGAAGCCGCCCAGCAGCATGATCAGCGTCGCGGCAATCAGGATCGCCGGATCGTAGGCGGCGAAGGGCGAGACGAAGTCCATGGCGCGGGAATCCGGGCGGGGGGCGGCGAGGGCCCTGCATAGCCTGTCGCCCGCGCCCTGTCGCCCCGGGAAATCGGCGCCGCGGCGCGTGCCGCAGCCGGCGGCATGGGCGCGGCGCCGGCCTGGCACATCTTGCAAGAAACTTCCCCACGTCAGCCATCGTGCGCAATATTCTTGCCGCAAGATCTTGACCCGGTTTTCGCCCGGCGCTAGGTCTTCTCGCACTTGCAAAACCGATTCCGCGCCGCAGCAGACCCTGTGCGCGTGGCCCGTGCCCGAGGAGCCCTGCCGATGACCGCCCAGCCCGCGCTCGCCGATCCAGTCCCGCTCGCCGATGCGCCGGACTTCGTCAGCCTCGGCCGCGAGGCGGTGGCGGCGGCCGACGGGCTGCTGGTCGAGGCGCGCGGCCGGCTTGCCCGCGCGGTCAGCGCGCAGGGCCGGGTCTCGGGCCGGATGCTCGACGACCACCAGTATGGCGCCCACGCGCTCGCCTGGCTCGCGACTTACGTCGAGGCGCTGCGGCAGATGACCGGCTGGGCCGCGCGCCTCGAGGCGGACGGCCGGCTGGGCGAGGTCGAGCGGCTGATCTGCGCCATCGGCATGGGCGAATACCTCGCCCAGATCGCCGGCGGCATCCCGATGAGCCAGGGCGAGATCGCCCGCCCCGCCGACATGGGGCTCACCGCCGCCGACCTCGCCCGCTTCGTGACCCCCGCCGTCGAGCGCCTGATCGCCGGGGGCAATTCGGACGCGCACCGCATGCGCCTCGTGCGGATCATGACCGAGCGCGAGGGCGCCGCCACCTTCGGCGATTGCGGCCTCGACGAGGACTTCGAGATGATCCGCGCCCAGTTCCGCCGCTTCGCCGACGAGCGCGTGGTCCCGCACGCCCATGGCTGGCACCTGCGCGACGAGCTGATCCCGATGGCGGTGATCGACGAGATGGCGTCCCTGGGCGTCTTCGGCCTGACGATCCCCGAGGAGCATGGCGGCTTCGGCCTCGGCAAGACCGCGATGTGCGTGGTCTCGGAGGAACTCTCGCGCGGCTATATCGGCGTGGGCAGCCTCGGCACCCGCTCCGAGATCGCGGCCGAGCTGATCCTCGGCGGCGGCACCGAGGCGCAGAAGGCCCACTGGCTGCCGAAGATCGCGAGCGGAGAGATCCTGCCGACGGCCGTGTTCACCGAGCCCAACACCGGCTCGGACCTCGGCGCGCTCAGGACCCGGGCGGTGCGCGAGGGCGGCGACTGGGTGATCACCGGCAACAAGACCTGGATCACCCATGCCGGGCGGACGGACCTGATGACCGTGCTGGCGCGCTCGGTGACGGGCACCAGCGACCATTCGGGCCTGTCGATGTTCCTCGCGCCCAAGACCCGCGGCACCGATGCCGAGCCGTTCCCCGACCCCACCATCGCCGGCGGCGAGATCGAGGTGCTGGGCTATCGCGGCATGAAGGAATACACCCTCGCGCTCGACGGCCACCGGGTGCCGGGCGACGCGCTGCTGGGGGGCGTCGAGGGGCAGGGCTTCAAGCAGCTCATGCGCACCTTCGAGAGCGCCCGCATCCAGACCGCGGCGCGCGCCATCGGCGTGGCGCAGTCGGCGATGGAGATCGCGCTGCGCTATGCGCAGGAGCGTGTCGCCTTCGGCAAGCCGCTGTCGGCCTTCCCGCGCGTCGCCTCGAAGCTCGCGATGATGGCGGTCGAGGTTATGATCGCCCGCCAGATCACCTATTTCGCCGCGCGCGAGAAGGACGCCGACCGGCGCTGCGACCTCGAGGCGGGGATGGCGAAGCTGCTGGGCGCCCGCGTCGCCTGGGCCGCGGCCGACAACGGGCTGCAGATCCATGGCGGCAACGGCTTCGCGCTGGAATACCCGATCAGCCGGGTGCTGTGCGACGCGCGCATCCTCAACATCTTCGAGGGCGCGGCCGAGATCCAGGCGGGCGTCATCGCGAGGCGGGTGCTCGAGGGGAACTGAGGTCGGCGCGGGCCGGGCATCGAGCCCCGACCGACCGCGCCCCGGGGGCGCGGTGCGGTCAGGGGCGCGAAGCTGCGGCGGCGGCGAACACCGCCTCGAACATCGCGGGCGTCAGCCGGCCGGTGTTGGTGTTGTAGCGCGAGCAGTGATAGCTCGCATGCAGGCCGATCCCGCCGAGCCGCGAGACGGCGCCATGCCCGAACGGGTGGTCCGCAAGCCGCCCGCCCAGCGCCCGCACGGTCGACTCGTGCGCGATCTTGCCCAGCGTCACGATGGTTTTCAGCCGCGGCAGCGCCGCGATCCGGGCCGCAAGGAACGGGCGGCAGGCGTTGACCTCGGCGCCGACCGGCTTGTTCTGCGGCGGCACGCAGCGCACCGCGTTCGTCACCATCGCGCCGACAAGCTGCAAGCCGTCATCCGGCCGCCCGGCAAAGACCCCGCGGGTCACGCCGATCCCGGCCAGCGTCGCGTAGAGCAGGGTGCCCGCGTAATCCCCGGTGAATGGCCGCCCGGTGCGATTCGCCCCGGTCACGCCGGGGGCGAGCCCGACCACCAGAAGCCAGGCCTGCGCATCGCCGAAACTCGGCACCGCGCCGTTGAACCAGGCGGGCTCGGCCGCCCGGTTGGCGGCGCGATAGGCGGCAAGGCGGGGGCAGAGCGGGCAGTCGCGCGGGGCCTCGGGCACGGCGCCCGCGGCCCCGGGGCCGGTCTCAGGACTCGGCACCGTTCTCGGCGTCCTCGGCCTCGCGCGCCATGCGGGCGGCGGCAAAGCGATCCTCGCGCGGCGGCCGGCCGATGACCTCGCGCAGCTCCTCCAGCTCGATGAAGTTGTCGGCCTGCCGGCGCAGGTCGTCGGCGATCATCGG
>JAVVFE010000296.1:1464-4248 GCA_032251175.1 Thermohalobaculum sp. | reverse complement strand
GGTCGAGCCCCAGCGTCTTCCACACCACGCCGCCCCAGCCGGCCTGAAAGGCGCGCCGGACGTTGTATTCCTTGTCGGTCGGCGGCGCCGAGGCCAGCCAGAACGGGTTGGGAGAGGTGATCCCCACGAAGGTGCTGCGGATGTCGGCCATGGTCTGAACCTCGCTGTCAGGGGGCGTGCAGGATCATCTCGACCGGCGCGATCAGGCCGGCCTCGATGTTCGCGATCATGTTGGCGATCTTCTCGGCCCGGTTTCTGGCCATCAGCAGGTGGATGCCGAGCGCCGCGGGCCCGGCGGCCATGCGGGCCTGCACCTCGGCGAAGAAGGCGAGCGCGAAGTCGCGCCGGTCGCGGAGCGCGGTCACGGCGAAGCCCGCGGCCTCGGCGGCGGCGCGGTAGTCGTCGACGCTGCCGAGGAACGAGGTCGCCGGATCGTCGGCCCAGGGCACCGGGAAGGCGATCTCGCCCGGGGCTGTCCGCATCACCTCGTAGACCGCGAACGGGCTGCCGGGGCGCAGGACGCGCGCCGCCTCGGCCATCAGGCGGGCCTTGCCGGGGATGTTCATCGCGACATGCAGCAGGGTCGCCGCATCGAAGCTGTTGTCGGCAAAGGGCATGTCGAGCGCGCTGCCGACCTGGAAGCGGGTTGCCGCCGCCATCCCGACCATTGCGCTGAGCGCCGTCGCGGTCTCGACGAATTCCGGCGTCAGGTCGAGCCCGGTGACGGTGCATCCGGTCCGGGCGGCAATGTGGCGCGAGGTTCCGCCGAGGCCCGAGCCGATGTCAAGCACCGCGCCCCCCGGCGCGATGGCGACCTGATCGAGAAGCGCCCGGGTCGCCGCGATGCCGCCGATGTGGAACTCGTCGACCGGCTTGAGATCCTCGGGCGTGGCCCGGTCGGGGTCGATGCCGAGTTCGGCGAGCGCGAGCCGGATGTTCCGGGTCAGCGACCCCGTGGTGTAATGCGCAGCGACGGCGTCCTCGATGGTCATGACGGTCTCCCGGCCTGCCACCCTCGCGCGGTCCACCCTGGCACCTCAGCCGCCAAGCGCGCGATGGATGCTTTCGGCCGCATCGCGGCCCTGCGCCACGGCGGTGACGGTGAGGTCCGCGCCGCCCGCCGCACAGTCGCCCCCGGCCCAGACCCTTGCGCGCGAGGTGTGGCCATGGGCGTCGACCGCGATCTTGCGGCCGTCGAGGTCGAGGCCCGCAAGCGGCCCGGTGACCAGCGTCTGGCCGATGGCGCGGAACACCTGGTCGGCCGGCAGACGGAAGGTCTCGCCGGTGCTTTCCAGCCCGTCGGGGCCGTCGGCGGTGTAGTCGAACTCGACCGCCTCGGCCCGGTCCTGGCCGATCACGCGCAGGGGCCGGGCGTTGTAGATCAGGCGCACGCCGCGCGAGGCGGCGAGGTCCTGCTCGTAGAGGCTCGCGCTCATGGCGGATTTCGCGCGGCGGTAGACGATGGTGACCTCGTCGGCGCCCAGCAGCTTGGACTGCACGGCGGCATCCACCGCCGTCATGCCGCCGCCGATCACCACGACGCGCCGGCCCACGGGCAACGCAGAAAGGTCGCTGGATTGCCGCAGCCGGGCGATGAACGCGACCGCATCCTCGACGCCCGCAAGGTCGGCCCCCTCGCAGGCCAGCGCGTTGACCGCGCCGAGGCCGAGCCCGAGGAACACCGCGTCGTACTCAGCCGCGAGCCGGTCGAGCGTGACCGCGCCGCCGAGGCCCGTGCCGGTGCGCAGCGCGATCCCGCCGATCTGCATCAGCCACGCGATCTCGGCCTGCGCGAAGTCGCCGGGGGTCTTGTAGGCGGCGATGCCGTATTCGTTGAGCCCGCCGGCCCTGGGGCGCGCGTCCATCACCACCACGTCGTGGCCGTGCATGGCGAGGCGGTGGGCGCAGGCCAGCCCCGCGGGTCCCGCCCCCACCACCGCGACGCGTCGGCCGGTGGGCGCCGCGCGGGTGAAGGGGTGGCGGCCGGTGGCCATCTGCGCGTCGGTGGCGAACCGCTGGAGGCGACCGATCTCGACCGGCTTGTGCTCGGCCGTCATGCGCACGCAGGCCTCCTCGCACAGCGTCTCGGTCGGGCAGACGCGGGCGCACATGCCGCCGAGGATGTTGCTGTCGAAGATCGTCAGCGCCGCGGCGCGCGGCTGGCCGGTCGCGATCTGGCGGATGAACAGCGGAATGTCGATGCCGGTGGGGCAGGCGGTGATGCAGGGCGCATCGTGGCAGAAATAGCAGCGGTCGGCCGCCACCGCCGCCTCGTGCGCATCGAGGGCTGGATGGAGGTCGGTGAAATTGGCTGCGATCTGGTCGGCCCCCAGCCGTCCCGCCGCGATGCCTGGCCGATGCGCTGCGCCGTCCATCCGATGCCTCCGCGATGCGTGTTCACGGGCTCACTGTGCCACGGACGAAAATTTTATCAATTGGAAAAAACACGATCACATCTGCATTCGATGCGCCCGGTTTTGCGGCAGGTCAAGGTGCCCGGCAGGCGGATGCCCCACGGTGCATGCGCCGCATCGAGCGGCAGAGATCGGAGGACGGACCATGACAGATCGCAGATTGCTTGCCATCGCGGGCGTGGCGGTGACGTTGGGGCTTGCTGGGGCGGCAGGGGCGCATGACGGCGCCATGCCCGGATATCGGATGATGTCGCCCGGGTTCTGGACCTGCCCGCTCTGCACCGGGTCGGATGCCGAGGGCGTGCCCGGCATGGGCATGGGGCCCGGCATGATGGGCGGCGGTATGGGCTATGGCATGGGGCCCGGCATG
>JAVVFE010000296.1:0-1364 GCA_032251175.1 Thermohalobaculum sp. | reverse complement strand
CATGGGGCCCGGCATGATGGGCGGCGGTATGGGCTATGGCATGGGGCCCGGCATGATGGGCCCTGGCATGGGTTATGGCATGGGCCCGGGCATGATGGGCGGCGGCATGGGCTACGGCATGGGGCCCGGCATGATGGGCCCCGGCATGGGTTATGGCATGGGCCCGGGCATGATGGGCCCTGGAATGGGCTATGGCATGGGGCAGGGGGCGGCCGAGCCGCTCGACCGTGACCTTTCGGCCGAGGCGGCGCAGCACGTCCTGGAACACCGTCTCGCCTGGGGCGGCAACCCCAACCTCAAGCTGGGCAAGGTCGAGGTGCGCGACGACGATACGATCGACGCCGAGATCGTGACCAAGGACGGCTCGCTGGTCGAGCGGCTCGAGATCGACCGTCACACCGGGCGGATGCAGCCGGTCCGCTGAGCCGCCGGCCCTCGCCCGGGGTGCTTCGGCGCGCCGGGCACAGACGCCGCGACGTCTGTGCCCGGGTCGCGCGCGTGGTCATGGCGGCGCCGGGGGCCTTGTGGCGGCGCGCGTCCCCCATTCCATCGCAGGGGGGCGCCGTCACGGGAGCGGGGCCGGGCATGTCGGATGCCGCGCCTTCGGCGCCTGCGAGGCGCATCCTGCCCCGCCCATCCTGCCCCCCCGATGCGCGCCATGGCGGCGTCAGGCCGGGTCGGCCGCCGCGAGGTAGTGCCGCGGGACATGGGCGTAGGGCAGCAGCCGCAGGTCCGCGGGGGCGGGGCCGGGGGTGTCGACGGCGATGACCGCGCCGCAGAGCGCGCCGAACGCGGCGTGGAAGTGGTTCTTCGCCTTCACCAGGAACAGCGCGGTCCGGTCGAGGTCGATGCCGTGCAGGTCGCACCAGCCGGGATCGTTCGCGCTCTGGCAGGTTGCGGCGATGACCACCTTGAGGGGGCCGCTCTCCAGCACCGCGGTGCGGCCGAGGTTCACCGGCATGCCCCGCTCCATCGGCCCGGTATTGACGAAGTGCCCGTCGGTCAGGCGGGCGACCCGGCCCGCGAAGGGGACGGGCGCGCCGAAGGCCGGGACGACGCGGCCCCCCAGCGTGCAGGCGATGGCGGCGCCCACGCCCAGCGCATGGGCGCGCGCCACCAGCGCGGGGTCGTGAAAGAAGCAGAACACCGTCGGCACGTCGCAGCCCGCGTCGAGCCAGGCGCGCAGCAGCGCCGTGGTGTCGCCGATGCCGCCCGAGAGCGGGTTGTCGGCGGGCTCGATCACCGCCACGGGGTGGCGCGTCCCGTCGGCCAGGCAGCGCATCGCCCGGGCAAGGCCGGCCGCGGCGTCGGGCAGGTCGGGGCGGAAGGCGTCGCGGCGGGCGAGCACGGCATCGCGCAGCCGC
>JAVVFE010000295.1:0-4254 GCA_032251175.1 Thermohalobaculum sp. | reverse complement strand
GGTGCTTCGAGGCCATGACGTCATAGGCCCCGCCATAGGCCTTGCGGGTGATCACGGTCACTTTCGGCACCGTCGCCTCGCCATAGGCGAACAGCAGCTTCGCGCCGTGCTTGATGACGCCGCCGTATTCCTGCCCGGTGCCCGGCAGAAAGCCCGGCACGTCGACGAAGGTCAGGATCGGGATCGAGAAGCAGTCGCAGAACCGCACGAAGCGCGCGGCCTTGCGCGAGCTGTCGATGTCGAGGCAGCCGGCCAGCACCATCGGCTGGTTCGCCACCACGCCCACGGTCTGCCCCTCGATCCGGATGAAGCCGGTCAGGATGTTCCGGGCGTAATCCTTCTGGATCTCGAAGAAATCCCCTTCGTCCGCGGTCTTGCGGATCAGCTCGTGCATGTCATAGGGCTGGTTGGGGTTCTCTGGCACCAGGCTGTCGAGGCTTTCCTCGATGCGGGCGGGGTCGTCGAAGAACGGCCGCACGGGCGGCTTCTCGCGGTTCGAGAGCGGCAGGAAATCGACCAGCCTGCGGATCTCGGCCAGCGCCTCGACATCGTTCTCGAAGGCGCCATCGGCGACCGAGGATTTCGTCGTGTGGGTCTTGGCGCCGCCCAGTTCCTCGGCGGTGACGATCTCGTTGGTGACGGTCTTCACCACGTCCGGACCGGTGACGAACATGTAGCTCGAGTCGCGCACCATGAAGATGAAGTCGGTCATCGCCGGCGAATAGACCGCGCCGCCCGCGCAGGGCCCCATGATCACGCTGATCTGCGGCACGACGCCCGAGGCCATGATGTTGCGTTGGAACACGTCGGCATAGCCCGCGAGCGAGGCCACCCCTTCCTGGATGCGCGCGCCGCCGGAATCATTGAGCCCGATCACCGGGGCGCCGTTGCGCATCGCCATGTCCATGATCTTGCAGATCTTCTGGGCGTGCGTTTCCGACAGCGAGCCGCCGAACACGGTGAAATCCTGGCTGAAGACATAGACCAGCCGGCCGTTGACCGTGCCCCAGCCGGTGACGACGCCGTCGCCCGGAACCTTGACCTCGCCCATGCCGAAATCGGTGCAGCGGTGGGCCACGAACATGTCGAATTCTTCGAAGGACCCCTCGTCGAGCAACAGCTCGATGCGCTCGCGCGCCGTCAGCTTCCCCTTGGCGTGCTGCGCCTCGACCCGCTTGGCGCCGCCGCCCTGTCGGGCATCGGCGCGGCGGGTTTCGAGTTCGGCGAGGATGTCCTTCATTTCTTTTCTCTCCCTCAGGCCTGGGCCATGGCGCGGGGATGCCGTGACGGAATTGCGAAATCCATAGAAAATGCGAACATCTTTTGCAAAACTGCGTAAAGCTCGCCCTGCCCGCCGGAGGACATGCCCATGACCGCCAGAAAAACCTTTGCCGGCGCGCGGCTTGGCGAGATCCGCCGCGGCCTTGGCATGACCCAGGCGGCACTTGGCCGCAGTCTGGGGGTTTCCACCTCCTACCTCAACCAGATGGAGAACAACCACCGCCCGGTCAGCCGCGACGTGGTGCAGGGCCTGGCCGAGCGGTTCGGCGTCGATGTCTCGGTGTTCTCGATGGACGAGGGCGACCGGCTGATGGCCGACCTGCGCGAGGCGATGGCGGACCCGGTATTCCCCGATGCGCCCAGCCGGGCCGAGCTTCAGATCCTCGCCACCAGCGCGCCGGGGATGGCGCATTCGTTCCTCGCGCTGCACCGCGCCTATACCCGCGCGCAGGAGCGGCTCGCGAGCCTCGACGAGGCGCTGGAGCGGCCCGAGGCCGGCCTCTCGCCGCTTCCGTGGGAGGAGGTGCGCGACTTCTTCCACTATGTCGACAACTACCTCGACGCCGTCGACCGCGCGGCCGAGCAGTTCGCCCGCAGCGCGGGCTTCGAGGGGCGCGACAAGGTGGCGGCCGGGTCCGCCTGGCTCAAGGCGCGCCACGGCGTGACCACGCGCTTCGAGCCCGGCATGATCCGCCGCTATGACGAGGGGGCGCGCCTGTTGACGCTCTCACCCGACCAGCCGCCTGCGACGCAGGCGTTCCAGTTCGCGCACCAGGTCGGCCTGATCGCCC
The DNA here is from genome assembly GCA_032251175.1 of Thermohalobaculum sp. Lineage (GTDB taxonomy): Bacteria > Pseudomonadota > Alphaproteobacteria > Rhodobacterales > Rhodobacteraceae > Thermohalobaculum. The sequence goes on along the minus strand of JAVVFE010000295.1, from coordinate 2,182 downwards.
ATGCCGGGCTGATCGAGGCGACGCTCGACCTCGCCCGCTTCCGGTCCGAGGAGGCGCGCGCCATCGCCCGGATCGGCATCGCCAACTATTTCGCGGGCGCAGCCATCCTGCCCTATGGCGCCATCCTCGAGGCGGCGCGCGCGTTGCGCCACGACCTCGAGGCGCTGGCCGGGCGGTTCGGCTGCTCGCTGGAGCAGGTGGGGCACCGGCTCTCGACCCTGCAACGGCCGGGGTCGAAGGGCGTGCCGTTCTTCTTCGTGCGCGTCGACCAAGCGGGGACGATCACCAAGCGCCATTCCTCGACGCCGCTGCAATTCGCCCGGTTCGGTGGCGCCTGCCCGCTCTGGAACGTGCACCGCGCCTTCGAGACGCCGGGCCGCATCCTGCGCCAACTGGCCCAGACGCCGGACGGCGTGCGCTACCTGTGCCTCGCCACCGACGTGATCAAGCCCGGCGGGCACTACCGCGCGCCGACGCGGCGCTACGCCATCGGGCTGGGCTGCGAGGTGAAATATGCAGACCAGTTGGTCTATGCCGACGATCTCGACACCGCCAACGCCGCCGCCTACGAACCGATCGGCATCAGTTGCCGGATCTGCGAGCGGCGCGCCTGCCATCAACGCTCGGTCCCGCCGGTCGAAAAGCGCTTGGTGATCGACCGCAACGCGCGCGACGTGCTGCCCTATTCGATCCGCCGCTGAGGGATCGGGTCGATAATCCCGTTCCGCGGACCGGAAAAGTCCCTTTCCGAAACTACCCGGGGCTGACACCGTGGGGGCATCGCTGTGTCGCGGTCACGTCGCACGCGCCTTCAACCCTGCGGAGAGCCTCGCTGAAACGCCTGCTTTACATCAGCCACAGCCTGATCCCGGCCGATCATCCGGGAATGGACGAGATCGCGCGCGCAGCACTTGCGCGCAACTCGCAATGCGGGGTGACAGGGTTCCTGTATTACGATGGCGACCTGTTCCTTCAGGTGCTCGAGGGCCTGCCCGCGGACGTCGATGCGATCTACGCCTCGATCCGGCGCGACCGGCGCCACGCCGATGTCCGGACGCTGGGCGACGAGGCCGCCGGCACCCGGCTTTTCGGCGGCTGGGCGATGGGGATGCGCGACGGCAGCGAGGGCGGCGGCCTGCTGCCCCGCGTCCTGCGCGCCGATATCGGCACGACGGCGCGCGAGCAGGATGCCCCGGCCCTGATCCGCTTCCTCAACGACCTCAGCCTCGGGCGCCACGACGTGAGGCTGCTGGCGGCGGGCGCCTGAGGCTCAGCGGTCGGCAACCTCCCACCGCGGGTTGATCCATGGCGCGCGGTTGTCGCGGGCCAGCGGCGGGCGGCCCAGCACATGATCGGCGACCTTCTCGCCCACCATGATCGAGGGCGCGTTGAGGTTGCCGTTGGTCACGCGCGGAAAGACCGAACTGTCGGCCACCCGCAGCCCCTCGATCCCGATCACGCGGGCCTGCGGGTCGACCACCGCCATCGGATCGTCGGCCCGACCCATCCGGCAGGTGCCGCAAGGGTGATAGGCGCTTTCCGCGTGGTCGCGGATGAAATCGTCTAGCTGGTCGTCGGTCTGCACCTGCGGCCCGGGCTGGATCTCGGGGCCGCGGAAGTCGTCGAAGGCCGGCGCCGCAAAGATCTCGCGCGTCAGGCGGATGCAGTGCCGGAAATCGGCCCAGTCCTGCGGGTCGGACATGTAGTTGAAACGAATCCGCGGCGCCTCGCGCGGGTTGGCCGAGCGCAGGGTGACCGCGCCCCGCGAGGCCGAGCGCATCGGCCCGACATGGGCCTGGAAGCCATGCCCCTCGGACGCGGCCTTGCCGTCATAGCGCACGGCGATGGGCAGGAAATGGAACTGGATGTCGGGGTAATCGACACCGGCGCGCGAGCGCACGAAACCCGCCGCCTCGAACTGGTTCGAGGCCCCCGGCCCGGTCCGGGTGAACAGCCAGCGCGCGCCGACATAGGCTTTGCCGAGCAGGTTCCAGTAGCGATAGAGCGTGATCGGCTGGCTGGCCGCCTGCTGGATGTAGAGTTCCAGATGGTCCTGAAGGTTGCGCCCCACGCCGGGCCGGTCGGCGACAACCGAGATACCCTGCGCCGCCAGCTCCGCCCCCGGCCCGATGCCCGACAGCATCAAGAGCTTGGGCGAGTTGATGGCCGAGGCGGCAAGGAT
>JAVVFE010000294.1:0-4284 GCA_032251175.1 Thermohalobaculum sp. | reverse complement strand
CGGCTGGCCGGGGTTGGCGCTGATCCGCATGCGGGCGATTTCGAACCCCTCGGCTTCGGCGATGCGGCGCAGCGCCCGCGACGGATTCACGGCGACACCGCAGCGCGCGGTGCGCAGCAGCCCGATGTCGGACACATGGTCGGAATAGGCCGCCACCAGGTCGATGCCGCCCAGGTCGCGGGCCAGGGCGTCTAGCCGCGCGGCCTTGACCGCGCCATAGCAGTTCGGCAGCGCGACCTTGCCGGTCGGATGCCCCGCCTCCGACCATTCGATCGGGGTGCAGATGACATGGTCGAACCCCAGCCTGCGGGCGATCGGCAGGGCCGTGATCTCGGGCGCGGCGGTCAGCAGGATCAGCGTGTCGCCATCGCGGCGGTGCGCCTCGATCTGCCGCAGCGCGCCCGGGCGCAGGCCCGTCGCCACTTCGCGCGCAGCAAAACTTTCGCCCAGGGCTTCGAGCCGCCGCCGTGTGGCCCAGGTCAGCGTGGCCAGCCCCGCCTCCTTCATGTCGTCGCGGGTGGCAAGGCGCAGCTTCCAGAGCATTGCACGCCACAGCAGACGCAGGGCGGCGGGCAGAACCCCGGGCCGGTCGCGATTGGCGTGCAGCAGAAACCGCGCCCAGGTGCCCCGGCAGGTCACCGTCCGGTCGAGATCGAAGATGGCGCAGCGCCGGCTCATGGTGTCGCCTCCAGCCACGAGACATGCCGCCGCCCGGCGACCAGCGCCTGCACCAGGCGGACGAAATGGAACACCAGCCAGAACACCGTCCAGGCCGCGACGGCGATGAAACCGCCGGCGACGTAGCCGGGGACCGCGGCAACCGTCAGGATCAGCATGTTCGGGTTGCGCCGCGCCGTGATGACGCGCGCCACCGAGTCGATCCTGCGCCAGACATGGATGTGAAAGCCGAACCGATGCATGAAAATGCCCTCGAACACCCGGCCCAGGACATAGCCACCCAGGATCACCGCCAGCGACAGGTCGAGCACATCGTTCCCGCCCCATTGCCCGTCGAGCCCGTGCCAGACGGCGAGATACCAGAACGGCGGGTGGATCAGGTCGATCCCGTGATCGTAGACATTGCCCCAGCGCGACGATTGCAGGGTCACGCGCGCCAGCTTGCCATCCACGGTATCGAGAAAGGTCATCGCCCAGCCCAGCACCAGCCCGGGGGCCCAGAGCGCGTTCCAGAAACACCAGAAGGCCGCGACCACCAGCACCAGGCTGAGTGTCGTCACGGTGTTCGGGCTCAGCCCCAGACGGGCGCAGAGCCGCGTGGCCCACAGCGCCGGGCGCGGCCAGACGTATTTGGTGACAAGGTCGGTCACCCCCTTGTAGCTGCCGGCATAAAGCCGCTCTTCCACCGCCGCCGCCCCGTCGGCAGAGACCGAGACGGCATAGGGCAGCGCCCGCTTGCGCAGTGCGTGGTCATAGGTGCCGGCCAGTGCCTCGGGGCTGGCCGGCGTGAGGCCCGCGGCTTCCAGCCGCGCGGCATCGGACTCGCCCAGCAGCGGCGCGAAATCCCCGGGCAGGGCACCCGGCGGCAGATGCAGCGCGACGGCGCGCGCCGCCGCCCCCGGCTGCGGTGCCGCCATCAGCGCCGCCCCGGGCCGCGCAACCACCGCCCGCGCCAGCGCCGGGCTCAGCACCCAGTCGCTGTCGGCCAGAACCTGGGTCGATGCCGCTGCATCCGACCGGGCACCGGCACGCGCCCAGGCACGGCGCTGCCAGTCCGCGAGCGGCAGCGAGAACAGCCTGGCGTCCCCTGCCTCGGCGAGGCTCAGACCCGCGATGGCGTTCGACGTCCCGCTCATGTCATCTGACCCCGCGCGTTGCCCTGCGGCCGCTTCGGCGCGGCCCGCATCAGTGTTATAGATAGCGTCCGCACAACCAAACAGGGAGAGGCTACACATTGTCGTCACCGAACGAGACCTACCGGCGCTTTGCGGGGCCGCAAACGCTGATCTGTGGCTACACCCACTGGGACGTTCTTGCCAGACCGAAACAGGCGACTCTCGGGGCGCTCGTCCTGATCGCACGCGGAGAGGCGCGCGATTTCAGCGCCTTGCCGCTTGAGGCCTTCACGGAAATGCAGCGGGTCATCACGGATATCGAGACCGCGTCACGCGCCGTGTTCGCGCCGGAAAAACTGAATTACCTCATGCTGATGATGGTTGACCCGCATGTGCATTTTCACGTGGTTCCAAGGTATTCGGCCTCACGAAGCCTTCACGATTTCGCGCCGGTGAACGATCCGGGATGGCCGGGCCCGCCCGACCTGGCCGCCGGCCCCGAGGACCCGGCGCTGACCGCAGCGGTGCGCGATGTGCTGCGCGCGCACTGGCCCTGACGGAGATGTGTGCCCGGTTGCGGCGCGGGCGTTGCGTCTACGTGCCGCGCCCTGCCCTGCTCAGCCGTGGGCTGTCACCCACGCCTCGATCAGGCGCTGTTGCATCCGGCGAGAGCGCACCGCCCAGGGCCGCGCGCCCATCGGACGATCGCGATTCTCGGGGGCGATCTTCGCCCGGCGTGGCAGGTCGGCCCCGAGAATCGCGAAGGCCAGCGGTCGCCCGCCCGGCCCCTCGGCGTAGCCCGCCAGCGCGCTGACGAAGTTCAGCGTCCCGGTCTTGGCCACCGCGTTCACCGGATGGTTGGGAATGTGCCGCCCGTTGCCGTCACGGAACCTGACCTCGTGCAGCAGCGGGCGCAGCAGCCCGTCATCTTGCCCCGCCGAGGCCAGGAACCCCGCCAGCGCCGCGGGCGAGATGCGCGAGCCGTCACCGAGGCCGGAATGGTCGACCAGCCGCTCGGCCTGCACCTGGTGGCGCTCTGCCAGCCAGTCGGCCATGGCGCTGGCCGACCGATCGAGGCTGTGGGGCCGGACACCGCGCGCGACGGTCGCACCCAGCCCCAGAACCTCGGCGGTGACGTTGGTCGAGAATTCCAGCATGTCGCGCAGGATGTCGGTCAGCGGCGGGCTCTCGACGCGGGCGAGGACCGCCGCACCGCGCGGGGCCGCGCCCGCAACCGGCTCGGGCAGCGCGATCTGCTGCGCCGCCGCCAGCGCACGGAACACGTCGCCGGCATAGGCCCCCGACCGGCGCACCGGCAGCCAGCGCCCGCCATTATCGCCCAGGGCCGAGCGCGCCACTGTCCAGGCTTCGGCACCACCCTGCTCTTCGCCGTAGGTATAGACCGGCGCGCCGCGGTCCACGACGCGCATGCGGGTCACCCCGACGCGCGGGCGATAGCTGCCGGCGCGGGCGTCCATCGTCACATCATAGGCCGCGCCGTTGCGCCGCCACTCGAAGAAAACGCGATTGAAATTGAGGTTCAGCCCCGACAGGCCCGGGTTGTAGCCGGCGTGCGGCGATTGCTCCGGGTCGATCAGCGGCAGGGCGGGCAGCGCGCTCTCGTCGACGATCAGGCGCCCCTCGACACTCTGCAACCCGAGGGTGCGCAACTGCCCGACCAGCGCCGCCAGCGCCGGCGTGTCCAGCGTCGGGTCGCCGCCACCGACCAGCACCAGATCGCCGCGCAGCACCCCCTCCTCCAGCGGTCCGGTGGCCAGAACCCGTGTCGCGAAACGCCGCGCCGGGCCCAGGGTGGTCAGCGCATACTGCGCGGTGATGGCCTTCAGCGAACTGGCCGGCGGCAGCGCTGCCTCGGGCGCGCGCCCTTCCAGCAGCGCGCCAGTCCGGGCATCGAGCACGGCGAAGGCCACCGCGCCGGTGACGCCAGAGCCGGCGATGATACGCTCGGCCCCCGATTGCGCGACGCGGCTCAGGTCCGGGCGGCGGGCCGCGGGGCGGATGGATTGCAGCGGGGCGTTGGCCAGCGCGGCGGTGCCCGCACTCGCCAGCGCCCCGGCCAGCAGACCGCGGCGCAGAAGATCGGGCCCGGGGTGCGCGTTCGACATGTGCAGACCCTAGCGCCGCCGCCGGGGCAGGCTCAAGCCCCGGCGCGCCATCCTCCGGCATTTCTGATGCGGGTTGACGAGATGTCGGTCATCGGCAGGTTGACGAAGCACCACGCCGGGCAGCGCGCGCCCGCCAGCAGCCGCGACGCGGCCTCGGGCAGGCGCGCCGCCGCATGCACGCGCGCCGCCACCGACCGGCGCGCCGCGAGCCGCTGACCGGGCCGGGCCAGCACGCCGACGGGCACCGTCGCCATGATGTCGCCCCAGCGCTGCCAGCGGTGCAGCGTCGCCAGGTTGTCGGCCCCCATCAGCCACACGAACCGCACCCCGGGGTAGAGACGCACCAGCCGCTTTAGCGTGGCGGC
>JAVVFE010000293.1:0-4294 GCA_032251175.1 Thermohalobaculum sp. | reverse complement strand
CTGCGGCAGGGACAGATCGCCAGAGTGGTAGAGGCGCAGTGCAGCGGGCAGCAGCGTCTCCAGCCCCACGGCACCGGCGGCGGCGGCCTCGAAGGGCAGGCGCTTGCTCTCCTCGTCCTGCGGCGTGTGCATCGAACAGAGCACGTCGATGAGGCCGGAGGCGAGCGCCGCCACCACCGCATTGCGGTCCTCCTCGGGGCGCAGCGGCGGGGTGAGCTTGAAGAAGCTGCGGTAGTCGCCCACGTCGAACTCGTTGAGCGTGACATGGTGGATCGAGACGCCGGCGGTGATGTCGAGCCCGTTGGCCTTGGCGCGTTCCAGCGCCGGCAGGGCGCGCGCGGTGGTGATCTGGTCGATGTGCAGCCGCGCGCCGGTCATCTCGGCCAGGCCGATCTCGCGGTCGAGCCCGATGCGCTCGGCCATGGCGGGAACGGCGGGCAGCCCGGCGAGCGAGGCGAACTTGCCCGAGGTGGCGGAGGCCCCAGCCGACAGCCCCGGCTCCTGCGCGTGGGCAACGACGAGCGCACCCAGCCCGCGGGCATAGGCGAGCGCCCGGGCATAGACGCGGGTGTCGCGCACCACCCGGTCGGCATCGGTGAAGGCCACGGCACCCGCATCGAGCAGGAAGCCGATCTCGGTCATCTCGCGCCCCTCACGCCCCTTGGTGAGCGCGGCCATGGGGGCGAGGCGCACGGGGGCCGCCGCCTCGCCCCGGCGGCGCACGAACTCCAGCACCTCGGGGCTGTCGATGGCGGGCGTCGTGTCGGGGCGGGTAACCATCGTGGTCACGCCGCCCGCTGCGGCGGCGAGCCCCGCCGAGCGGAAGCTCTCGCGGTGCCGCTCGCCCGGCTCGCCCACCTTCACGCCCCAGTCCACGATGCCGGGGGCGAGGTAATGCCCGCCGCAATCCACCACCGCCTCGCCGGCGCAGGGCACAAGGCACGGTCCGGTCTCGGCGATCAGGCCGCCGGCGACGCGCAACGCGCCAGTCACGGGCGCGTCCGCGGCGGGGTCGATGATCCGGGCGTTGATCAGAAGAGTCAAAGAACGCCCTCCCGTGACCGGGCGATCTCGTCCCGGGTTGAAGTGCCATCTTTCTGGTATTTTACAAGGTGTTTGTCGCCCGCAATTGTGACGATTTGAACAGCCGATCCCAGAAGCCTGATTTGCGCGATCTGTGCCAGTGGAATGCTGCGCCCACCGGGCCCAAGCAGGCGGCGGGCGGTCAGGTCCCAATGCAGCGAAAACTCTTCCGAAGCCATATAGACCCCGCGCACCGCCACCGCCACGAGCCCGCCCACGGCCCCCGTCCAGACATGCGGGTTGCCCAACGCCCAGAGCGCGGCCATGCCGAGCCCCATGGCCCCGGCGGCCATCCAGCCGTGGGCACGGACATAGGCGGCGCGGTCGGCGCGAAAGCGTGCCACGACCATCTCGCCCTCCGGCGGGGCAGGCGTCGCCATGCCGCTCATGCCGCGCGCTCCGCGCGCAGCCCCTGCGCCAGGAGGTCCATCGCCGCCATGCGCACCGCCACACCCATCTCCACCTGCTCCTGGATCACCGAGCGGTTGATGTCGTCGGCAAGGGTGCCGTCGATCTCGACGCCGCGGTTCATCGGGCCGGGGTGCATCACGATCGCATCGGGTTTCGCCCGCGCCAGTTTTTCGGCGTCGAGCCCGTAGCGGTGGAAATACTCGCGCTCCGACGGGATGAAGCCGCCATCCATCCGCTCGCGCTGAAGCCGCAGCATCATCACCACATCGACCCCGGAAAGCCCCTCGGCCATGTCCTCGAACACCTCGACGCCCATGTCGCGCACCCCCGCGGGCAGCAAGGTGGGCGGCGCGACGAGGCGGATGCGGTTCTCCATCTTGCCCAGCAGCAGGATGTTCGAGCGCGCCACGCGCGAATGTGCGATGTCGCCGCAGATCGCCACCGAGAGCCGGTGCAGCCGCCCCTTCTCGCGCCGGATGGTCAGCGCGTCGAGCAATGCCTGCGTCGGGTGCTCGTGGCGGCCGTCACCGGCGTTCAGCACCGCGCAGGCGACCTTCTGCGCCAGCAGGTCCACCGCACCCGAATGCGGGTGACGCACGACCAGCAGGTCGGGGCGCATCGCGTTCAGCGTCAGCGCGGTGTCGATCAGCGTCTCGCCCTTCTTGAGCGAGCTTGCCGCCATCGCGAGGCTCATCACATCGGCCCCCAGCCGCTTGCCCGCCAGTTCGAAACTCGCCTGCGTGCGCGTCGAGGCCTCGAAGAACATGTTGATCTGCGTGAGCCCGGCCAGCACTGTCCGGTGCCCCTGGCCCGAGGTTCCGGCATAGGCATCGGCAAGGTCGAGAATCGCGGTGATATCGGTCGGCGACAGCGACGAGATGCCCAGAATGTGGCGAGTGCTCAGAGCCATGCGCGTCTCCCGTCCTGCGCCGCCTTATAGGCCCCGGCAGCCCGCCGGAACAAGGGATTTACGCCCCCCCGCCCCGGCCCTAGAGTGTCGCCGGTCGCGGAGGCGGAATGCTGGATCATCACATGATGCGCGCGCTGCTGGAATGGCAGGTCGAACTCGGGGCGACCGAGGCGATCGGCGACGCGCCGATCAACCGCTATGCGCCCGCCCCGCAGGCCCGACAGACCCCGCAGACCCCGCAGGCGGCCCCCGCGCCGGCCGCGGCACTCGCCATGGTGTCGGCACCCGACGACCCGGTGGAGGCGGCCCGCGCCGCCGCCCGTGCCGCGCCCGACCTGCCCGCCCTGCACGCCGCCATCACCGACTATGCGCATTGCCCGCTGCGGCAGGGCGCACGCAACACCGTCTTCGCCGACGGGGTGCCGGGCGCGCGGCTCATGATCGTGGGCGAGGCCCCCGGCCGCGACGAAGACCTGCAGGGCAAGCCGTTCGTCGGGCGGGCGGGGCAGTTGCTCGACCGGATGTTCGCGGCCATCGGCCTGTCGCGCCAGGGCGGCGGGGCGGGCGCGCTCTATATCACCAATATCGTGCCATGGCGGCCGCCGCAGAACCGCACCCCTACCGCCGAGGAAATCGCCATGCTGCTGCCCTTCGCCCAGCGTCATGTCGAGCTGGCGCAACCGGACATCCTGGTTCTGATGGGCAATGTCGCCTGTCAGGGGCTGCTGGGCCGGCAGGGCATCACACGGCTGCGCGGCAGGTGGACCGAAGTGCTGGGCCGGCCGGCGCTGCCGATGTTCCACCCCGCCTTCCTGCTGCGCAAGCCCGAGAACAAGCGCGCCGCATGGGAAGACCTGCTGTCGCTGAAGGACCGTCTGGGATGATGCCGGTCGATCCCGTGATGCTGCTGGCCTTCCTGCCCGCGGCGCTGGCGCTCAACCTCACGCCCGGGGCGGACATGATGTTCTGTCTCGGGCAGGGACTGCGCGGCGGGGCAAGGCCGGCGCTGGCGGCGGATGCGGGCATCGCGCTCGGCGTCATGGTGCATGTGGCGCTGGCGGGGCTGGGTCTGGGGGCGGCGATGGCGGCCCTGCCCTGGCTCTTCGATGCGATCCGCTGGGCCGGCGCGGCCTATCTGCTGTGGCTGGCGTGGGTCACGTTGCGGGCCGGGCGGCGCGGCCCCGACAGCGCGCCACCGCTGCGCGCGGGGCGCGCCTTTCGCGACGGGCTGCTGGTGAACCTCGGCAATCCCAAGGTGATCCTCTTCGTGCTCGCCTTCATCCCGCAATTCATCGACCCGGCGCGCGGCGGCGTCCTGGCGCAATTCCTGACCTTCGGCCTGGTCATCGCCCTTGGCGGGTTGCTGATCAACGGCCTGGTCGGCATCTTCGCCGGCGGGGCGGGGCGGGCGCTGGCCGGTTCTGCGACATTGCAGCACTGGCTTTCCCGCCTCTCTGCGGCGATCTTCGCCGGGCTGGCGCTGCGCCTGGCGCTGCTGGAAAGGAATTGGGAATGACGCGCGAATTCATCGCCGTGCGCATCGCGGTGCTGACGGTCTCGGATACCCGCAGCCTGGACGAAGACCGCTCGGGCGACACCCTGGCGCAGCGGATCGAGGCCGCGGGCCATGTGCTGGCCGCACGCGACATCTGCCGCGACGAACGCGCCGAGATCGCCGCGCGGCTGAGCAACTGGTGCGCCAACCCCGAGATCGACGTGGTGCTGAGCACCGGCGGCACCGGGCTGACCGGTCGCGACGTGACGGTGGAGGCGCACCGCGATGTCTACGAGAAAGAGATCGAGGCCTTCGCCACCGTCTTCACCATCGTCTCGATGCAGAAGATCGGCACCTCGGCGGTGCAGAGCCGCGCGACGGGCGGCGTGGCCAAC
>JAVVFE010000292.1:0-4319 GCA_032251175.1 Thermohalobaculum sp. | reverse complement strand
CCGGGCTTTGCGCCGCCGCCAGCGCCGCGGCCGCCCAGTCCTCGTAGCTCTGTTCGATCAGCGGCAGGTCGAGCAGCCACTCGCCGGGGTAATCCACGATGTCGAGGTTCAGCGTCACCGGCCCGGCCAGCCCGGCCAGGAAGCCGCGCGGGCGGTAGCGGATCGCGATGCGGATCTGGCTGACCGAGCGGGTCGACTCGGGCCAGTGCGGCGGCGTCGCGGTCAGCGCGGCAAGGTGGCTCTCGAGCGCGAAGCGCGGCAGGTCGGGGTCGGGCTGCGGGCGCAGCATCGCCGCCTCGATCCGCCCGTCGGCCTCGGCGCCCAGCAGCCGCATCCGCTCGCGGCTCAGCAGGCTCGCGACCAGCGCGGTGATGAACACCGTCTTGCCCGCGCCGGCAAGGCCGGTGACCCCGAGCCTGAGCGTCGGCTCGAAGGCGGACGTCGCCTGCTCGCGCAGCCGTCCGAGCCCGTCGAGCAGGTCGTCCGCCAGCCCGCCGAGCCCGTGTCCACCCAATGCCACCAGATCGTCCCCCATCCGACGCGAAGGCCCCCAAGATGGGGGCGCGCCGCAGATCATGCAAATCCGCGCCGCAGGCGGCCGGCATCGCGCGGCCGGCACCACCCGGCCGCGCCCGGCCCCCAGCCTTGCGCGCGGCGCGCGTTTCGCGCAATCAGGCGGCCATGGCCCGCTACCGCCTCACGCTCGAATATCACGGCGGCCCCTTCGTCGGCTGGCAACGCCAGGCCGAGGGGGTCTCGGTGCAGGGCGTGGTCGAGACGGCGCTGGCCGCGATCGAGCCGGGCGCCCATGCCGTGCAGGGTGCCGGGCGCACCGATGCCGGCGTTCATGCGACAGGCCAGGTCGCGCATTGCGACCTTGGCCGCGACTGGGACCCGTTCCGGCTGGCGGCGGCGCTCAACCACCACCTGCGCCCGCACCCGGTGGCGGTGCTGGCGGCGGCGCGGGTGGCCGACGACTTCCACGCCCGTTTCTCGGCGGTCTGGCGGACCTACACCTACCGCATCGTCAACCGCCGCGCGCCGCTGACGCTGGATGCGGGGCTTGCATGGCGGGTCGCGGTGCCGCTCGATACGGAGGCGATGCAGGCGGCGGCCGACCTCGCGGTCGGGCTGCACGACTTCACCACCTTCCGCTCGGCGCAGTGCCAGTCGGCCTCGCCGATCAAGACGCTGGGCGCCTTCGCGGTCGAGCGCCGCGGCGACGAGATCCTGTGCCACCTGGGCGCGCGCAGCTTCCTGCACAACCAGGTCCGCAGCCTGGTCGGCACGCTCGAGCGCGTGGGCGCGGGCCGCTGGCCGGTCGCGCGCATGGCCCAGGCGCTGGCCGCCCGCGACCGCGCGGCCTGCGGCCCGGTGGCGCCGCCCGACGGGCTGGTGCTGACCGGCGTGCGCTATCCGGGCGAGTGAGCCGCGCCGCGGTCAGCCCTCGCCTCGGCCATCCGCGATCTGACGGCGGATTTCGGCGCGCATACGCTCCTCGCGCTCGATCCTCGCGCGCTCGCCCGCCTCGCTCCTGCCGATCACCAGATAGATGATGAAGGCGATCAGCGGGCTCAGGATCACCGCGACGAAGAAGGCGAGTATCCCCGACCGGCCGTTCCTGGCGGCAAAGACGCCGACCAGAACCGCGAAGATCAGCCAGAATACGAAAATGAACATGGGTGCCATCCCTGCCGCCAGAAGCTGTTTCCAATGCCGCCGAGTCGGCCGGAAAAGTCTGTCCGAAAGATGTCACGGCCGCCCGCGCGCCGGCCCGCCCGGGCGTCAGGCGATCAATTTCTCGTGATGGCGCAACTCGCGCGGCGACGTCCCGAACGCCTTGCGGAAGGCGCGGGTCAGCGCCTCGCCCGAGGCATAGCCGTAGCGCCGCGCCACCGCCTCGACCCGGGCGCCGTCGGCCAGATCCTGGCGCGCCAGCGTCATCCGCCAGCCGCGCAGATAGGCGAGCGGGGTCTCGCCCACCACCGCGGCGAACACCTCGGCGAAGCGCGAGGGCGACAGGCCCGCCTCGGCCGCGAGGTCGGCCACCGACCAGCCGCGGCCCGGGTGCTCGTGCATCGCCGTGATGGCGCGGCTGAGGCGCGGGTCGGCGAGGCCCGCGAGCAGGCCCGGGCCCGGCGCGCCGCCCTCGATCCCGGCGCGCAACAGGCGGATCACGATCACCTCGCCCAGCCGGTCGAGCGCCGAGCCCGCGCCGCACCGCTGGCCGTGCGCCTCGGCCGCGAACACCCGCAGCAGAAGCGCCGTGTCGCTGTCGGGGGCCACGCGCATCTCGACCCGCTCGGGCAGGGCGGCGAGCAGCGGGTTGGCAGCCCCCCCCCAGTCGAGCCGCGCGGTCAGCGCGCCCTCGCCCAGGCCCAGCGCGCCCACCGCCCGCGGCGTCAGCGCCACCTGCATCCCGCCGCCCGCCGCATCGCACTGCATGCCCAGATTGGCGGCCGCGGCGGGCGCCGGGGCAACGCTCAGCGAGAACCGGGCGATCAGGGCCGAGAGGCGGTCGACGCGCGCCATGAATCGGCGTTCCTGTCAGAAAAATCGGAATTGCCTGCTCGTAACCTCTGCTAGACGATGCGGCAACCGCAATCATCCCAAAGGATATCCTGATGCTGATCCCCCGCAAGCCGGTTCCCGCCCTGTCGCTGCCGATGGTTGGCGGCGGCACTTTCGACCTCGCCGCCGAGAAATCCGAGCGCGGCACCGTGGTCTGCTTCTACCGCGGCCTGCACTGCCCGCTCTGCGCCAACTACCTGACCGAGTTGGAGAAGCAGACCGCAGCCTTTGCCGAGCGCGGGATCGGGACGATCGCGATCTCGTCCGACGGCGCCGAGCGCGCGGCGGCGATGGCCGAGAAGATCGGCGCCAAGACGCTGCGATTCGCCCACAGCCTGCCGCTGGCGCAGGCCCGCGCATGGGGCCTCTACGTCTCGACCGGGCGGGGCAAGACCTCGATCGGGATCGAGGAGCCGGCGCTGTTCGCCGAGCCGGGCCTGTTCATGGTGACGCCCGAGGGCACGCTCTACTACGGCTCGGTCCAGACCATGCCCTTCGTGCGGCCGCATTTCTCGGAACTGGTGGCGGCCACCGACTTCGCCATCGCCAAGGGCTATCCGGCCCGCGGCGAATATACCGGCGAGGTCTGACACCCGGGCCCGGGGGGCGGCATCGCCCCCCGTCGCGCCGGCATCACGATATTCTTCCCCGATGTGGTGAACCGATCCGGACGACCTGACGTATCCTCTCCCAAAAGGCCGCGACAGACGCCGGGGACCCCCTCAAGGGAAGAGGATCAGCATGACCGCCGCACCCAGCCTTGCCCTTGGCGATGTTGCCCGCAAGGCGATGTCCGCCGAACTTCTCGACGCCGAAACCGAACTCGCGCTGGCCCGCCGCTGGCGCGACGAGCACGACGAGGCGGCGCTGCACCGGCTGGTGACAGCCTATATGCGGCTGGCGATCTCGATGGCCGCGAAATACCGCCGCTACGGCGCGCCGATGCCCGACCTGATCCAGGAGGCGGGGGTGGGCCTGATGAAGGCCGCCTCGAAATTCGACCCCGACCGCGGCGTGCGCTTCTCGACCTATGCGGTCTGGTGGATCAAGGCATCGATCCAGGACTATGTGATGCGCAACTGGTCGCTGGTGCGCACCGGCTCGACCTCGTCGCAGAAGTCGCTGTTCTTCAACATGCGCCGGGTGCGCGCGAAGCTCGAGGCCGAGTTCGCCAATGACGGCAGCGAGGCCACGCCGGCCGACATGCGCCGCGAGATCGCCGAGGAACTGGGCGTGCCGCTGCGCGATGTCGAGATGATGGAGGCGCGCCTGTCCGGCGCGGATTTCTCGCTCAACGCCCAGCAGACCGGCGATGACGGGCGCGAATGGGTCGAGACGCTCGAGGATGACGGCCCCCAGCCCGACGAGATCGTCGCCCGGCGCAGCGACATCGGCACCGTCCGCACCTGGCTGACCGACGCCTTCACCGCGCTGACCCCGCGCGAGCGGATGATCATCGCGGCGCGCAAGATCGCCGACGAGCCCGAGACGCTGGAGAGCCTTGGCGCCAAGCTCGGCCTGTCGAAGGAGCGGGTGCGCCAGCTCGAGGCGCAGGCCCTGCGCAAGATGCGCACGCGGCTCGAGATGGTGCATGGCGCGGCGGTGACCGGCCTGGCCGCGACCCTCTAAGGCGATCATCGCGCTCCCGGGCAATCAGGTCCGGGGCCGGCGCATCCCCTGGCGCCGGCCCGGCCCTTTCGGGCGCCGCTCAGCGCACCAGCTTGACGCGGTCGCCCGGCCGCGGCTGC
>JAVVFE010000291.1:0-4346 GCA_032251175.1 Thermohalobaculum sp. | reverse complement strand
GCCGAGCCAAGAAACGAGCGGCGATCCATGCTCCGGCCTCCCGGTGTTCTGCCCGCCCGCGGGCGAAAGGTGGTCCGTGGTCCCACCCGCGACGGGGGGGTGACCGGGCAACCCGGCGCGCGCGCCCAGGGTCCACCGGCGATGCCGGCCGCCGGGCCTGCCAGGCCGCGGTGGCGGTTGGGTCAGTCAATCAGCAGGTCGCGCGGCGCGGTGAAGCGGGTCTCGCGCCAGCGGCGGAACGCCTCGAGATCCTCGAAGCGGCGCCAGTTCGTGCCGTCGCACAGCTCGAAGGGGCGATAGCTGACCTTGTAGTGCATCTTTGGGCTCTGCGCGACCCAGTAGCCGAGGTAGACGAACGGCAGCGCCATCTCGCGCGCCAGCCGGATATGGTCGAGGATCATGTGGCTGCCTGGGCTTCGCCATGCCTCGTCGGGGTCGAAGAACGAATAGACCATCGACAGCCCGTCGGCCAGGATGTCCGACAGGCAGGCCGCCACCAGCCGCGTGGCGCCGCTGTGCGGGTCGCTGAGGCTGTATTCCACCACGGTCGAGTTGACCGGCGTCTCGTCGACCATCGAGGCGTAGTCGAAGGCGTCCATATCCGCCATGCCGCCATCGGCGTGGCGGCTGTCGAGATAGCGGCGGAACAGGCGGAACTGCGTCTCGGTCGCCCAGGCCTCGCAGGTGCGCCGCTCGAGATCGGCATTCCGGGCCATGGCGCGGCGCTGCGCGCGCGAGGGCTCGAACCCCTCGACCGGGATGCGGATCGACATGCAGGCCGAGCAGCCGACGCAGGCCGGGCGGTAGATCACCGACTGCGAGCGGCGAAAGCCGCGCAGCGACAGGGCGTTGTTGACCGCGACCGCGTTGGTGCCCTGAAGGGTGGTGAATACCTTGCGTTCCTCGCGCCCGGCCAGATAGGCGCAGGGTTGCGGGGCCGTCAGATAGAATTGCGCCTTCAGCGCACTTTCATGATGCGACATCGGAGCCTGACCCGAGCCTCTCCCACAGCCCTCACGATATCACCGAACGCGGGCCTGTCACCGGCGGATTTCCCAGCATCGCGCCCAAGGGTCACGAATTCGTTAGCTCGGCCCCCAGCCCCGAGGCCCCGCTGCGGCCGCTCACCCGGGCCGCTCACTCGGGCCGTTCACTCGGGGCGGTTGATCATGGCGGTGCCCAGCGGCAGGTCGTGCAGCAACTGCCGGCGCGGGTTGAACCCCATCAGCGCAATCCCCAGCACCATCAGCACGGGCAGATAGAGCGTCGCATAGAAGCCCAGCGTATGCACCGCGGCGAGGCTGGCATCGATCCGTGCGCCATCGGGCCCGCGCAGCTCGATCCCCGCCGCCAGCATCCCCAGCGTGGCCGATCGCTCGCGCAGCATGGTGAAGCGATAGAGGAAGCCCGCAAGCGCGAAGCCCGGTACGATCAGCATCCAGCCGAGCCCGAAGCTCGCGAGCCCGATCAGGCCGGCAACGACAGCGATGCTCGCCATCAGAAGCACGATCACCGCCGTGTCGATCACGAAGGCGACCAGGCGCCTCAGCGGCACGCCCTGGTAGAATTGCGGGTCGCGGGCGGGGTCGGGCAGGCCCATCTGGCATCCTCGGAGCGCAGGCATCGGGGCGCCTGATGTGGCCCGGGCGGCCGTCGCGGTCAAGCCTGCGGCCGATCAGGTCTCGCCCGCCGGCATGATCCGGGGCCCGTCGACGATCAGGCAATCGGGCGCCTGCGCCACCTCGCGGTTGCGGTGGTCATAGTCGATCGCGCTCAGCACGGTCTGCTGCGTCGCGATCCGGGCGCGGCGCTTGTCGTCGGCGCGCACCACATGCCAGGGCCCGTGCGGGCTGTGGGTGAAGCGGAACAGGTCGGCGATGGCGGCGGAGTAGTCGTCCCAGCGCCGCAGGCCCACCACGTCGATCTCGGACAGCTTCCACTGCTTCAGCGGGTCGGCCTCGCGCGCCAGCATGCGGCGCATCTGCTCGGCGCGGCTGACGGTCAGCCAGATCTTGAACAGCCGGATGCCGTCCTTGACCAGCATGTGTTCGAACTCGTTGACCTGCTCGAAGAACAGCGCGCGCTCGCCCTCGGTCGCAAAGCCGAAGACCCGCTCGACCACGGCGCGATTGTACCAGCTGCGGTCGAAGAACACGATCTCGCCGAGCCCTGGCAGGTGCTGGATGTAGCGTTGGAAATACCATTGCCCCCGCTCGACATCCGACGGCTTGGCGAGCGCCACGACCCGCGCGCCGCGGGGGTTGAGGTTCTCGGTGAAGCGCTTGATCGAGCCCCCCTTGCCGGCGGCGTCGCGCCCCTCGAACACGATTGCGATGCGCGTGCCGCTGGCCTTGACCCAGGATTGCAGCTTGACCAGTTCGACCTGCAACCCGGCCATCGTCGCGCGATAGCTGTCGTTGTCCAGCCGCTGCGCGTGCGGGTAGGTGTCGGCAAGGATGTCGCGATCCTCGGCCTTGCGGATCCGGCGGCGCAGATCCTTGGGAAAACCATCCTCGAAATAGGCCGAGATCGCGCCCCCGAACGGCTTTCCGAAAACCTTGTCTTGCATCCCGTGTCCCTCCCGCTTGCCAGACTAGGAGGCTGCCGCGCGGCCGTCGAGGGGGCTCATACCCGTTTTCCCTGAGCCCGACTCATGCCGTGCTGACTGTGCTGCGCGCGCCCCGGGCTTGACCCAGGGCGCGCCTCGCGTCGTCAGCGGTGCGGCGCGAGGCCCCGGCTCGGGGGCAGGGCGCAGCGGACGTCCCTACGATCGGTTCCGATCAATGCAGGCTGGTGTCAGGCCGCGGCCCGGCCCGCGATGCGCCCGATCGCCGCCGCCAGTGCCTTGGGGGCCGCGTGGTGGGCCATGTGGCCGACCCCCGGAAGCAGCGACAGCCGCGCCGCAGGCAGGACCGCGGCCAGCCCCTCGGCGTGGCGCGCGGGGTCGATGAAATCCTCGGTGCCGTGCAGGATCTCGACCGGCAGGCGCAGCCCCGCATAGCGCGGCGCCATCTGCCGCAGGGCGGCATTGAGGTCGGCGATATCGTCCCGGTTTGCCGCGAGCGTCGCCGCACGCAGCGCCAGCGGCCCGCCGACATAGGCGCCGTATCCCTCGGGCGGGGATTGCGGGCGGAAGACGCGGGCGATGAAGCGGTCGATCCCGCCATCCTCGGCCGCCGATTTCATGTATTCGGTATAGGCCCAGGTGATGGCGCCGGAGATTCCCAGCGCCTCGAACACCCGCGCCAACCCCGAATAGGGCATGGTGACGCCCGAGACCGAGACCACCCCCGCGGTTCGGTCGGGTGCGTCCAGCGCCCAGGCCAGCGCCAGCGCCGCGCCCCAGCTGTGGCCGACCACCACGGGCCGTTCGGCGCCCATCTGCGCCGCCGCCGCGCGCAGGATCGCCGCCTGCACCGCGGGGTCCGAGGCATCGGCGCGCGCGGGCCGTTCGGAATGGCCGAAGCCGGGGCGGTCGAAGGCGATCACCCGCCGCTCGGCCGCCAGCCGATGCGCGATCGCGAAGGTCCAGTCCCGCAGGTTGCCGCTGGCGCCATGCACCAGCACCACCGGCACCGTGTCCGGCGGTCCGGCCTCCCAGGCATGGATGCGCAACCCCTCGACCTCGACAAAGCGGCCGATCGGCGGGAAATCGCGCTCGGCATCCGCGGTCGGGAACGGCCCGGCGCAGGCGGCACCGAGCGCCGCCGCCGAAACCCCCGCGATGAACGCGCGCCGCCGCATCCTTGCCTCCGCCGTGCCCTGGCTTCCACCTAGCCCGCCGCGTCCCGCGCGCAAGTCTGCACCGCGCCGTGGGCGGCCCGCGCGCCTTCAGCCGACGGGCGTCGCGCCGTCCGCGCCGACGGGACGGCTGTGACACCCCGCACCGGCATGCCCGCATCGCAGTGTCGGCTGCGCGGGATGAATGGTGGCATTGCCCGGGCGTCTCAATTATTCTCGATCACGTAATCGTTACCGGACCAACGGCCTGAGGAAGTCGGGATGGCAGCGTCGCTCTACGAAAAACATGGCGGGTTCCGCACCGTCAGCCGCGTTGTCATGACCTTCTACGACAAGGCGCTCGAGTCGGAGCAGATCGGCGACTACTTCGAGTCGGTCGACATGAAGCGGCTGATCGACCACCAGACCAAGTTCATCTCGGCGATTCTGGGCGGCCCCGCCAGCTATTCCGACGACCGCCTGCGGCAGGTGCACGCGCCCCTCGCCCTCAGCCATGCCGATTACGACGAGATGGCGAGGCTGCTTGCCGAGGCGCTGGCGGAACATGGCTTCGAGCCCGGCGATATCGCCGCTTTTTCCGATGGTTATCCTTTTTTGCTGGCGTC
>JAVVFE010000290.1:0-4352 GCA_032251175.1 Thermohalobaculum sp. | reverse complement strand
GACAGCTCGCGGAACCCGATCGCGGCCAGCGCCAGCGCCTCGACCGGCCGCCCCGCCGCCTCGCCGCAGAACGACAGCGGCGTGCCGACATGCGCGCAGCGCCGGACGATCTGGGCCAGCATGTCGAGGAACGAGAAATTCAGCGTGTCATAGCGGCCGCGGACGCGCTCGTTCTCGCGGTCGGCGGCATAGAAGAACTGCATCAGGTCGTTGCCGCCCACCGACACGAAGTCGGCCTGCTCGAACAGGCTGTCTGGCGCGAACACCAGCGAGGGGGTCTCGAGCATCAACCCCAGCCGCAGCCGTTCCGGCCGTGGATGGCCGAGGGCGGCAAGCCGGTCGATCTCGGCGATGAACAGCGCGCGCGCGGCATGGAACTCGGCCGCCTCGGCGATCATCGGGAACATCACCGTCAGGGCGCGGCCCTTCGCGCCCCGGATCAGCGATTGGATCTGCATCCGGAACAGCCGCGGCCGGTCGAGCGCCACGCGGATCGCGCGCCAGCCAAGCGCCGGGTTGGGCTCCTCCTCGCGGCGCATGAAGGGCAGGATCTTGTCCGAGCCGATGTCGAGCGTGCGAAACACCACCTCGCGCGCGCCGGCCGCATCCAGCACGCGCGAATAGAGCGCGGCCTGCGCCTCGCGCCCCGGCATCCGGCCGCGGATCATGAATTGCAGCTCGGTGCGGAACAGCCCCACGCCATCGGCGCCCGACTGCACCAGCGAGGGCAGATCGGCGAGGATGCCCGCGTTCATGCGCAGCCGCAGGGTCGCGCCGTCGCGGGTGGTCGCGGGTTGGCCGGCCTCGGCGCGGTAATGCGCGCGCACCTCGCGCTCAAGCTCGATCTTCTCGCGGAACGCGCCGGTCACGCTGGGTTCGGGGCGCAGATGCACCCGCCCGCCGTCGCCATCGACCACGATCGCATCGCCCGGATTGGCGTCGCGGGTCACGCGATCGGCCTGCACCACCATCGGGATGTTGAGCGCGCGCGCCACGATCGCGGCATGCGACGAGAGCGAGCCTTCTTCGAGCACCACCGCCCGGATGCGCCCGGCATGGTCCATCAGCTCGGCCGGGCCGATCGAGCGGGCGACAAGCACCGCGTTCTCGGGCAGCAGGTCGACCGGCTCGGCCCCGTCGCTGACCAGATAGCGCAGCAGCCGGTTGGCGAGATCGTCGAGGTCGTGCAGCCGCTCGCGCAGGTAGGGGTCGGTGGCGCGCTCCATCCGGGCGCGCACGGCCGACTGCACCTTCTCGACCGCGACCTCGGCCGCGAGACCCGACTCGACCGCTTCCTCGAGCCGCCGGGTCCAGCCCTTGTCGTGGGCGAACATCCGGTACGCCTCGAAGATGTCGCGGTGCTGCGCCGCCGCGCCAAGTCCGCCATCCTCGATCAGCCGGTCGATGCCGCCGCGCATCGCCGCGACCGCCTCGGACAGCCGGCGGCGCTCGGTCTCGGTGTTCTCGGCGATCGGGTCGAACACCACCAGGCGCGGCTCGTGCAGGTGGACGATGCCCTCGGCGATGCCCTCGGACGCCGAGGTGCCAATCACCAGAACCGGGCCGATCCGCCGCCCGGGCCCGGTCACCATGCCGTCCGAGCCGAGGAAGGCGCCGGCCTCGGCCATCTCGGCGATCACCATGGCGACGACTTCCAGCGCCTCGACCTCGTCGTCGGTGTAGTGGCGCGCGGTGCGGTTCTGCACCACCAGCACGCCCATCACCTCGCCAAGGCGCTGGATCGGCACGCCGACGAAGGACTGGTAGATCTCCTCGCCGGTCTCGGGCAGGTAGCGGAAGCCGGACGTGTTCTGGGCGTCGGCGGTGGCGAGAGGCTGCGCGCTCTCGGCGATGCGGCCCACCAGGCCCTGGCCCACGCGCAGGCGCACGCGGTGGACCGCGTCCTTCTTCAGGCCCTCGGTCGCGCACAGCTCGAGCGTGCGCTCGTCGCGCTTGAGGTAGATCGAGCAGACCTCGGCCACCATGTTCGACGCAACCAGGTGGACGACCTTGTCGAGTCGCTGCTGCCCCTCGCCCGGGCTTGCCATGGCAGCCCGCAGCGTGCGCAGCAGAACCCGCGATCCGCCCTTGTCCATGGTGGGCATGAATGGCCCCTTCTGCCCCTGCTCGAAATCTCCCGCGCCGGTTGCGGGGCGCATCAGCCGCCCGGCGCGGTGCGATCAGCCGCCGTCGAGCCCGAAGGTCTTGTGCAGCGTCTGCACCGCCAGTTCCATATACTTCCGGTCGATCAATACTGACACCTTGATCTCGGAGGTGGTGATCACCTTGATGTTGATGCCCTCATTGGCCAGCGCCGAGAACATCTTCTGCGCGACACCCGCGTGGCTGCGCATGCCGATGCCGACGATCGAGACCTTGCAGACATCGTCGTCGATCACGAGGTCCTGGTAGCGGATCTCGCCCCGCGCTGCCTCCAAGGCGGCGCGCGCGCGCGCGATCTGGTCGGTGGCGGTCGAGAAGGTCATGTCGGTCATGCCGTCGGTGCCGATGTTCTGCACGATCATGTCGACATTCACGCCACCATCGGCCAGCGGCCCGAAGATCGCGGCGGCGACGCCGGGACGGTCGGGCACCTTGACCAGGGTGAGCTTGGCCTCGTCGCGCGAATGGGCGACACCGCTGACGACGTTCTGTTCCACCAGTTCCTCCTCGTCGCAGACCAGCGTGCCGGGCTTGTCCTCGAAGGACGACAGCACCTGGAGGCGAACCTTGTAGCGCATCGCAAGCTCGACCGAACGGGTCTGGAGCACCTTGGCGCCCAGCGAGGCAAGCTCGAGCATCTCCTCGTAGGCGATCTTGTCGAGCTTGCGGGCGCGCCGCTCGATCCGCGGGTCGGCGGTGTAGACGCCGTCGACATCGGTGTAGATGTCGCACCGCTCGGCCCCCAGTGCGGCGGCAAGCGCCACCGCCGAGGTGTCCGAGCCCCCGCGCCCCAGCGTCGAGATCCGCCCGTCCGGGCCGATGCCCTGGAACCCCGCGACCACCGCGTGCAGCCCCTCGCCGAACTTGCGGACCAGATTGTCGGTCGGGATGTCGAGGATGCGGGCCGAGCCATGCGCGCCGGTGGTCATGATCGGCACCTGCCAGCCCTGCCACGACCGCGCCGGCACGTCGATTTCCTGCAGCGCGAGCGCCATCAGGCCCGAGGTCACCTGCTCGCCCGCCGCCACGACCGCATCGTATTCGCGCGCGTCGTAGAGCCCTGGGCCGTTCGCGCCCGGGGGGGCCGCGGCGCCGCGCACATGGTCGACCAGCCGGTTGGTCTCGCCCGCCATGGCCGAGACGACCACGGTCACGTCATAGCCGCGCTCGACCTCGTTTTTGACCTTGGTGGCCGCACTGCGGATGCGCTCGAGGTCGGCAACCGAGGTGCCGCCGAATTTCATCACCAGTCGGGGGGCGGCGCGGGTCATCTGTGGCTTCCTGCGGGCGCGGCGGCATGTGGGGCGCGGACAAGGGGCGGCACGGCACCGGCGGGCGGACCGGACCGGGGCGACATCGCGCGCGTCTATAGCCGTAGGGCGGGCGCGCGACAAGGGGCGCGCCGTGCAAGAGTGACGCAAGGGAAAGACCAGCGGAGGCCGTCCCATCGCGCCGGCCCGCGCCGCCACGCCCGCGGGCGGCGCCCGCAGGGCGCTCAGCGCCGGCGCAGGCGGATGACGACGTCGACCTTGGCGACCTCGGCGCCCTCGGGCGGTTCGGGCAAACGCTCGAACCGGACAGCGCCGAACGGCGCATCGGTCAGGCGGCCGTCGTCCTCCCAGTAGAAATGGGCGTGGTCGGACACGTCGGTGTCGAAATACGAGCGGGTGCCGTCGACCGTGATCTCGGTCATCAGGCCGGCGGCAGTGAAGCTGCGCAGCGTGTTGTAGACGGTCGCGAGCGAGACGTTCGTGCCGCTTTGCCCGGCCGCCTCGAACAGGCTTTCGGCGGTGACGTGGCGGTTGCGCCCGTCGCCGATCAGCAGTTCCGCCAGCATCAGGCGCTGGCGCGTCGGTCTCAGCCCCGCGCTTGCCAGCCAGTTGGCGGCGCGCCAGGCGGGGGTCGATGCCCGTTCGTCCATCGCGCAGATTCCTCGGTAGCCCTCTGTCTCACCGGGTCTTTTAACCTGAAACGGCCCGGCACCGCCAGACCAAAGCATTCCGGGGCCCGGACGGGCAATCACGTTCTTGTCTGCCCCCGGTGCGGGTGCTAGGGAGGCGGGAAACGGGGATTGGAGATGGAACCGCCAATGAGCGCGCGCGCCAGCAGCTATGATCTCGACGGGCTATTGAGCTGCGCGCGCGGCGAGTTGTTCGGCCCGGGTAACGCACAGCTTCCCGCGCCGCCGA
>JAVVFE010000289.1:0-4362 GCA_032251175.1 Thermohalobaculum sp. | reverse complement strand
AGGCTGTCGCCGATCGCGCGCAGCATGACGCCGTGCTTGAGGAGTTCCGAGGCGAGCCGCGGCCCGACCTTGCCAGGGGTCTTGAAGGTCGCGGCCGACTTGCGGTCGGGCGAGAGTTCCAGCGCCCCCATCAGGCCCACGCCGCGCGCCTCGCCGACCAGCGGGTGCTCGGCGCAGGCCCTGAGCCGGGCCTGGAAGATTGGCGCCATGCGCCGGACATGGTCGACGATCCGGCGCTTCTGGTAGATCTCGATGGTCTTGACGCCCACGGCGCAGCCGAGCGGATGCCCGCCATAGGTGTAGCCGTGGCCGAGCGCGGGGTGGCGGCCCGATTCGGCCTCGATCACGTCGGCCATCTGCTGGTTGATGGCGACCGCCGAGAGCGGCACATAGCTTGCGGTGAGCTGCTTGGCCATCGAGGCCGAGGTCGGCTGCATCCCGAAGGTCTCGGCCCCGAACCAGTTGCCGGTGCGCCCGAAACCGCAGATCACCTCGTCGTCGATCCACAGCACCTCGTGCTTTTGCAGCACCGCGCCCACCGCCTCGAAATAGCCCTTGGGCGGCACGATCACGCCGCCCGCGCCCATCACGGGTTCCGAGATGAAGGCCGCGACGGTATCCGGCCCCTCGGCCTCGATCAGCGCGTCCAGCTCGGCGGCGAGGCGGGCCGAGAACTGCGCTTCGGTCTCGCCATCGCGGCCCTCGCGCCAGTAGTGCGGGGTGGCGGTGTGCTTGACGAAGTCGAAGGGCAGGTCGAACTGGCCGTGGTTGATCGGCAGCCCGGTCATCGAGGCCGCCACCAGCGTCACGCCGTGATACGCCTTCTTGCGCGAAATGATCTTTTTCTTCTGGGGCTTGCCCAGCGCGTTCATCATGTACCAGATCAGCTTGACCTGGGTGTCGTTGGCCTCGGAGCCCGACGAGCAGTAGAACACCCGCGCCATCGGCACCGGGAACAGCTCCTTGATCTTCTCGGCCAGCTCGATCGCGGGCTCGTGCGTGCGCCCGCCGAACAGGTGGTAGTAGGGCAGCTTGCCCAACTGCTCGCGCGCGGCCTCGATCAGTTCCTCGTCGCCGAAGCCCAAGCCCGCGCACCACAGCCCCGCCATGCCCTCGATATACCGCTTGCCGGCATCGTCCCAGACATGGCAGCCATGGCCGCGCTCGATCAGATGGGCGCCGACCTGGCGGTGCGTGACGGCGTTGGTGTAGGGGTGCAGCAAGGCCTCGATGTCGCGCATCTGGGCGTTGGTGAGCATGTCGTTGGCCATGGCGGGTCACTCCGGGGTCGGCGGAACGGGGAAGGCCCCGCGCCTGACCGCGCGAGCGCCCGATCCCGCCACACTAGCCAATCGCGCCATCGCCCGCCAGTCACCGCCGGTGATGGCCGCCATCAGCCATGCGAATGGCCGTGGCGGTCGCGGCTTGACGCCCCGGGCGCGGCACGCGAACACTCCGGCGCATGACGTGGCAGATTCATTTCCTCAATGCGCGCGGGCAGCTCGACCGCTGGCGCGCGGCCGTCGAGGAGGGGGTCGAGAAGGTGCGCCGCCGCGCCGCCCGCGTGGTCGAGGCGTTGCCGGTCCTCGACATCGTGGTGCGTGCCGAGCCCGGCGGCACGATCCCCGAGATCGGCCATGTCGGCCAGTCGCCCGGCCCGGGGGTGATCTTCCTCACGCTCGACCCCACCAACCCGGCGCTGGTCACGCATATGGGCGCGGCCTTCGAGCGGATGGTGGCGCACGAGGTGCACCACGCGCTGCGCTGGGAGGGCCCGGGCTATGGCGCGAGCCTTGGCGAGGCGCTGGTCAGCGAGGGGCTGGCCGGCCAGTTCGTCCGCCAGTTGTTCCAGAACCCGCCCGAACCCTGGGAGCGCGCGACGCCGACCGCGGCGCTGCGCGAGGCGGCGGACCTCGCCCGCGGCGACTGGGAGCGGGCGGATTACAGCCATGCGCGCTGGTTCTATGGCCGGGGCGACCTGGGGCGGTGGACCGGCTATGCGCTGGGCTACCGGCTGGCCGGGCTGTGGCTGGCCGAGCGGCCGGGATCGAGTGCCGCCGGCGCCGCGGTCGAGCCTGCCGCGAGCTTCCGCCCGCATCTCGACCGGCTTGCCACGCTGGGCTGCTAGGGCGTTCCCGTTTCAGACCGACAGGACCGGCGGCGCGGCATCCCGTGCGCGGCCGGGCCGCCCCCGGCCGGCCCGGCCTGGCCCGCGGACACGCGACGCGGGGCGCCGGGTCGGCGGTTATACCAGTTTTCCTTGCGCCGACTCATGCCGTCCTGACCGTGCTGCGCGAGGCGGTGCGAGGCCCCGGCTAGGGGGCAGGGCGCAGCGGAGATCCCGACGATCGGTTCCGATCGATGCAGGCTGGTATCACTCCCCGTCGCAGACATGCGGCTCCTCGGGGACGATGCCCTGCGCCGCATCCAGCACCGCGGTGCAGGCGCGCAGGCGCTGCACGTCGGGATGGGCGATGTATTCGGCGTGCAGCGGGGCATAGAGCCGCGCCGCCTCGTCGCGCCGCCCGTCGGCGCAGGCCGCGTCGATCGCGGCGCCGAGGTCTGCGTGGCGCTCGAGCATGTCTTCGGCAAAGGCGTCGATCGCGGCGCCGTCGACCCCGGCCACGCAGGCCTCGAAGGCCGCCTCGGGCGAGAGCCCGGCGCCGGGCACGCTCTGGCCGAAGGCGGTGGCCGGCAGAAGCGTCAGCAGAACAATGCGTGCGGCGACCCGCATGGTGTTGGTCCTCTGTGCCGGCCCCGGGCGCGGCGGGATGCGCGACCTCTCGCAATCGAGCCGACTGTCGTGCGATCGCGCAAGCCCCGGCGTGCGTCAACGGGTCGCGAGCGTTCGCCGCTGCAAGATCGCGCCACTGTGGCGCCGGTGCGGCAGGGCTGGGCGCCGCCGCCCGACTTGCCATCCCTTGCCGGGCCGGCGGTGCCGTGAGAGGGTGCGCCACCTCGACATGCCTGCAGGGAGGCCGCGATGCTGCGCGAACACCCGATGACCGGCACCATCGGCGCCGAAATCGAGGGCGTCGACCTGCGCCAGCCGGTCCCGGCCGATCTGGCGGGGGCGCTGCGCGCGGCGCTGGCGCGGCATCAGGTGATCTTCCTGCGCGGCCAGCATCTCGACATCGCGGCGCTCAGGCGGCTGACCGCGGCTTTCGGCCCGGCGATGCGGCTTCCTTATGTCAAGGCGGTCGACGGCGAGCCCGAAGTGATCCGCGTGCTCAAGGAGGCCGACGAGCGGGGCGGCGTCTTCGGCGGCGACTGGCACACCGATTTCAGCTTTCTCGAAGATCCGCCCGCAGGCTCGCTGCTTTCGGCCGAGATCGTGCCGCCCTTCGGCGGCGATACCGTCTGGGCGAGCCAGGCGGCTGCGTGGGAGGCCCTGCCCGAGGTGCTGAAGGACCTGCTGCGCGGACGCGACGCAATCCATGTCGGCAAGCCCTACGGCGTGCGTTGGGCGCCGCCTGTCGAGACGCGGGCGGGCCGCTCGGTCGAGATGTCGCGCGGCGACCCCACGGCGGATCAGGAGCGGCGCCATCCCGCGGTCATCGCGCACCCGGTGACCGGGCGCGAGGCGCTGTTCCTCAACCCGCTCTATGTGAGCCGACTTGACGGGTTGAGCGAAGAGGAGAGCAGGCCCCTCCTCGCACAAGTGCAGGCGCATTCGATCCGGCCGGAATTCTGCGTGCGCTTCCGCTGGACGGCGGGGACGGTGGCGGTGTGGGACAACCTGTTCACCCAGCATTACGCGGTGAACGACTACCAGGGGCACCGGCGGCTGATGTGGCGCACGACCTTCGGCGGGCCGAGCCCGCGGGAGATCGCGGTGGGGGTAAACGCAAGTCGGGCGGCGGAGTAGCGCCGGAAAGCCGCCCGGCCGTCCGGTGCCGGGCCTTTCCCGATGCGCGCGCGCCCTTCGGCGGGTTTGCTCTTCACGGGGCGCCGCCCGGATCGAGCAGACGCCCCCTTCGAAAGGAAAAAGGGCCGCCCCTTTCGGGACGGCCCCTGTCTGCCTGACGGCGAGACGGCGTGATTACATCATGCCGTCCATGCCGCCCATTCCGCCCATGCCACCCATGCCCGCGCCGCCCTGGCCCTTCGGCTCGGGCCGGTCGGCGACCATCGCTTCGGTGGTGATCAAGAGGCCCGCAACCGAGGCTGCGTCCTCGAGCGCGCAGCGCACGACCTTGGCCGGGTCGATGATGCCCCTGGCCACCATGTCGCCATACTCCTCGGTCTGCGCGTCGAAGCCGAACTTCGGATCGTTCGACTCGCGCACCTTGCCGGCGACGACCGAACCGTCGACGCCCGCGTTGTCGGCGATCTGGCGCAGCGGCGCCTCGATCGCGCGGC
>JAVVFE010000288.1:0-4437 GCA_032251175.1 Thermohalobaculum sp. | reverse complement strand
CATCGCGGGCGCCGGCGGCTGGGGCACGGCGCTTGCGGTCATCGCCGCCCGGGCCGGGCGCGAGGTGACGCTGTGGGGCCGCGACGCCGCCGCCATCGCGGCAATGCGCCTCAGCCGCGAGAACGCGCGCTACCTGCCGGGCATTCCCCTGCCGAACAATGTCGCTCTCACCGCCGACCTCGCCGCCATGGCGCGGGCGAGCGACGCGGTGCTGATCGTCACGCCGTCCGACACCGTGCGCGAGATCGCCCGCGCGCTCGCGCCGCTCTTGCCCGCGGGCGTGCCGGTGGTGCTGTGCGCCAAGGGGATCGAGGCGGGCTCGGGGCTGCTGATGTCGGGCATTGCGGCCGAGGAATTGCCGGGCCA
Organism: Thermohalobaculum sp.; assembly: GCA_032251175.1. GTDB lineage: Bacteria > Pseudomonadota > Alphaproteobacteria > Rhodobacterales > Rhodobacteraceae > Thermohalobaculum. Next base: position 4,071 of record JAVVFE010000288.1, on the reverse strand, counting down.
CGCGATCGGCGCGCTGTCGGGCCCGACCTTCGCCGACGAGGCGGCGGCCGGCCACCTGACCGCCGTCACCGTGGCGTCGGACTTCCCCGCCGGCTGCCCGGCGGCCCAGACGCTGGCCGCGCGCATGGCGCTGTCGCTCGGCACCGCGAATTTCCGGCCCTACATCTCGGACGATCTGGTCGGCGTCGAAGTCGGCGGCGCGGTCAAGAACGTGGTGGCCATCGCCTGCGGCATCGCTGCCGGCGCGGGCTTTGCCGCCAACACCCGGGCCGCGCTGATCACCCGCGGGCTCGACGAGATGAAGCGCCTGGCCGAGGCGCTTGGCGGGCGGCGCGAGACGCTGACCGGCCTCGCCGGCGTCGGCGACCTCACGCTCACCTGCTCGTCCACCCAGTCGCGCAACCTCTCGCTCGGCATCCAGCTCGGGCAGGGGCGCAGGCGGGCCGAGTGCTTCGACGGCCGCGCCGTGGTGGTCGAGGGCGAGGCCAACGCCATCTCGGTCACCGATCTTGCCCGCATGAAGGGCGTCCACATGCCGATCGCCGAGGCGGTGCGCGCCATCCTGCACGAGGGCGCGCCGATCGGGCAGACCTTCGCCCGGCTCTGGACCCGGCCGATCGAGGCCGAGCCGCGCGCGCTCGACCTCGCCTTCGACCACCCCGCGCCCGAAAGCGCGGTGCGCGACCTTGCCGAGCGGATGCCCTGATCCGGGCCTTCAGGCGCCGCACCGCCCGAACCGCACGCCCCCCCGGGACCGGCCCGGGGGGGCTGCCTTCCGTGCCGGTCAGCTTTCGCTGGTGATGCGCTCGAGCGAGACATCCTTGCCGTCGCGGATCTCGTAGAGTTCGAAATCGCGGCTCGCCAGCATGCCGTTCGGCAGGAACTCGACCGAGGAACTGGCGCCGTCGTAGTTGATCTCGGCCCCCGCGGCCAGCTTCGCCACGCCCTCGGCATAGGTCGTCACCCGCTCGCCGGGATCGTTCGCGATCGCGAAGACGCCCTTGACCACCTCGAAGGGATCGAGGCTGCCGGCCTTGGCGATGCCCAGCAGCAGCGTGTTGATCTGGTCATAGCCGGCCGAGCCGAACGGCCGCTGCACCTGCCCGCTGGGCTCGAGCCCGACGAAGCGCAGGTAGGCGTCGAAGGCGTCCTTGCCGACGGGGGGCACCGGGAAGCCGTGCAGGATGCCGTTCGCGGCATCGCCCACCGCCTCCTTGAACTTCGGCCCGGTGGACAGCGAGATGGTGATCACCTGGCCCGCATAGCCCGAGCGGTAGATCTCGCGGTAGACGGCGGTGAAATCGGTGACGTAGGACGGGATGAACACCGCCGGCGGGTTGCCCGCGATCAGCCGCTCGACCTCGGCGCGGTACGAGGGCTGGTTGGGGTTGTAGAGGAAGGGCTCGTTCACCACCTTGCCGCCGCCCGCCTCCAGCGACTGCTGGAAGGTGCCGATCATCGAGGTGGTGAAGTCGTTGTTGATCCCCATCACCGCGATCTGGTCGAAGCCGCGCGCCAGCGCCAGCCGGGCGATCGCCTTGCCCCAGGCCGGGTTCAGCGCCTGGAAGTCGAACAGCAGCCCCTTCTTGTCGCCGGCCGGGATCGACTCGGACGACGAGGTGCACATCTGGATGACGTTCGCCTCCTGACACAGCGGCATCACGCCCAGCGTCACCGAGGACGACCAGGTGCCCAGGATCGCCATCACCCGGTCGGCGTCGATCAGCTTGCGCGCCGCGCGCACCGCCACCTCGGGGTTGGTCTCGGAGTTCTCCTGGCTCAGGATGATCTCGCGCCCGTTCACGCCGCCCTGGCTGTTGACCAGGTCCACCACCAGGCGGTGGGCCTCGGCGATCTCGGGGCCGAACGGGCTGCCGCCGCCGGTGTTGGGCGTGAGGCTGCCGATGCGGATCGCATCGGTCTGCGCAAACCCGGGGCGCGCGACCCAGGGGCTGGCCAGCGCGCCGGCGCCCAGCACCAGGGCATGACGGCGGGTAAGGCGGGGGGTCTTGAGGCTCGGCATGGTCGGTCTCCTCTGTCGGTGTCATGCGCCTTTTGCGGGCGTCTCCAGTCGGATGCGGGGTTCGGGCAGCAGTCCCTCGGGGCGGAAGCGGACAGTCACGACGATCAGCACGCCGATCAGCGCGATCCTGAGCGCCGAGAGGCTCTCGGCATCGAGGCCGGGGACCACGCCGGTCAGGAACCGGCTGCCCTCGAGGATCACCATCACCAGCGTTGCGCCCACCAGCACGCCGCGGTTGTTGCCCGCGCCGCCCACGATCAGCGACATCCAGACACCGATCGCCAGCGCCGTGGTGAAATGGTCGGGCGAGATGCTCTGCACCCAGTGCGCATAGAGCGAGCCCGCCGCCGCCGCCAGCGCCGCCCCCAGCGCGAAGGCCTGAAGCTTGAAGCGGAACACGTCCTTGCCCAGCGCCGCGGGCACCAGCTCGTCCTCGCGGATCGCGCGCAGCACGCGGCCCATGGGGGCGGTGCGGATGCGCTCGACGATCAGGTAGGCCACGATCACCAGCGCCGCGACCAGCCCCAGATAGGCCCAGGCGGTGGCCTCGCGGCTCAGCCCCTCGGGGATCGGCCGGGTCGCGATCGGGAAGCCGCGCGGCCCGCGGGTCAGCCAGTCCTCGTTCAGCGCGAGGAAGCGCACGATCTCGGCAAAGCCCAGCGTCGCGATCGCCAGGAAATCGCCCACCAGGCGCGCCGACAGCCCCGCCACGGCCAGCCCCGCCACCGCCCCTACCGCCACTGCCATGGCAAAGCCCGCAACGAACGGCAGCCCCGCGGTCTCGGTGGTGATGGCGCTGGCATAGGCGCCCAGCGCATAGAAGCCGGCGAGGCCGAAATTCAGCATCCCCGTGAGGCCCCATTGCAGGTTCAGCGCCAGCGCCAGCACGACATAGAACCCGGCCGAGGTGAGGATCGCGACGAGATAGGCGGTCATCGGCTCATTTCCTCACCAGTTCCCGGCCCATCAGGCCATGGGGCCGCAGCAGCAACGCCAGCACGATCACCACGAAGCCCACCGCCGCCTTGTAGGACGGGCTCATCACCAGCGCCGTGACCTCCTCGGCCAGCCCCACCAGCAGCGCCCCCAGCACCGCCCCCATCGGCGAGCCGATGCCGCCCAGGATGGCGGCGGCCAGCACCGGGATGATCAGCGCCCAGCCCAGCCCCGGCTCGATGGCAAGATCCACCCCCGCCAGCACCCCGCCGAGGCCCACCAGCGCGCCGGCGCCCGCGATCCCCGCGGCATGGACCCGGCCCACCGGCACGCCGCGCACCGCCGCAAGCCCGGGGTCGTCGGCGGCGGCCCGCACCGCGCGGCCCCAGCGCGACAGGCCCAGCCACAGCATCACCCCCGCGACCGCGCCCGCCGAGACCAGGATGACGCCCAGTTGCTCGGGCGCGATGCGCACCGGCCCCAGCAGCCAGGGCCGGCTCAGCGGCAGGTCGAAGCCCTTGATCTGCCCGCCATATCCCAGCCGCAGCGCGTTCTCGACCACCAGCGCCACGGCGATCGAGACCAGCAGCAGCGTCGCCCCCCCCGCCGCGCGCAGGGGCGCATAGGCCAGCCGGTCGGCCAGCCACAGCCCCGCCGCCGCGCCCGCCATGCCCCCCGGCGCCGCCAGCCACAGCGGCAGGCCCAGGGGCACGTTCAGCGTCCAGCAGGCGAAGGCGCCCAGCGTCATCAGCGCGCCGACCGCGAAATTGGCAAAGCGGAACAGCGCGAACAGCAGCGTGAAGCCCACCGCCGCCGGGGCGATGATCGCGGCCGAGGAAATCGCGTTCAGGATCGTCTGCATCAGGCCGCCCGCCCCAGGAACAGCGCGCCGAGGTCGGGCGCGGCCTCGATCTCGGCGGCAGTGCCCGCCGCCGCCACCTGCCCGTCCACCAGCACCATCGCGCGGTCGGCCCGCGCAAGGGCCGCGCGCGCGTTCTGCTCGACGATCAGCACGCCCAGGCCCTCGTCCGCCAGTCGGCGCAGCAACTCCAGCAGCCGCCCGACCAGCGCGGGCGACAGCCCCGCCGTCGGCTCGTCGACCAGCAGCACCT
>JAVVFE010000287.1:0-4455 GCA_032251175.1 Thermohalobaculum sp. | reverse complement strand
TGCGGGCTCGCCCGGGCGGCAGCGGCTGCGGCTGCTGCCGGTGGCGGTGGGCTTCCTGCTGTCCACCGCGGCGCTGCCGCTGCTGGCGCTGATCTGGGGCGCGAACACAGTCGATCTGCTCGCCATGTGGCGGAGCATCGGCGAGGGGTTCATGGTCGGCGATCTGCGGATCTCGCCGGTCGAGTTCCTGTCTTTCATTGTCGTCTTCGCCATCGGATTTCTGATCACGCGGCTGTTGCAGGGCATCCTGCGTCATTCGGTGCTGCCGCTGACCGGCCTCGATGCCGGCGGGCGCGCGGCGGTGATCGCCGGGGTCGGCTATGTCGGCGTCATCACCGCGGGGCTGATCGCGATCTCGACCGCGGGGCTCGACCTCTCGAACATCGCGATCGTCGCCGGCGCGCTGTCGGTTGGCATCGGCTTCGGCCTGCAGAACATCGTCAACAACTTCATCTCGGGGCTGATCCTGCTGGTCGAGCGGCCGATCAAGGCGGGCGATTGGATCGAGATCCCCTCGGGCACGGGCTACGTCAAGCAGATCAACGTGCGCTCGACCGAGATCGAGACCTTCGACCGCTCGTCGCTGATTGTGCCGAACTCGGAACTGATCTCGGGCACCGTGACGAACTTCACGCACAACAACCTGCAGGGCCGGATGATCGCCACGGTGGGCGTGGCCTACGGCACCGACACCCGCAGGGTCGAGGCGATCCTGCTGGAGATCGCGCGCGCCCATCCCATGGTGCTGCGCCGGCCGGCGCCCTGGGTCAACTTCGCAGGCTTCGGCGACAGCGCGCTCGACTTCGAGATCCGGGCCATCCTGCGCGACGTGAACTGGGTGGTGAACACGCGCAGCGACCTGAACCACGAGATCGCCCGCCGCTTTGCCGCCGAGGGGATCGAGATCCCCTTTCCGCAGCGCGACCTGCATCTGCGCAACGCCGCCGCGGTCGCCGCGGCGCTGCGCCCGGCCGCCCCGCCGGCGGACGAGGATGCCCCCGATGCGGCGGCGCCCGCCGCCGATGCGCCGGCCACGCCGCCCGCCCGGCGCCGGCGCGGGTCGGCGCCGCAGGGCGATGGCGATTCCGGCGGCGTGGGCGATGGCGACGGCGACGGGCGCTGAGCATCGCACCCGTCGCGACCCACCAGGCACAGGAGAGACCGCATGACCCAACCCCTGTTCCGCGACGACGCCTATCTGGCCGACTGCGAGGCGCAGGTGGTCGCCCTCACCGCGGGCGGCGGCGTGGTGCTGGACCGCACCGTGTTCTATCCCACCGGCGGCGGCCAGCCGGGCGACAGCGGCACGCTGAGCTGGGCGGGCGGCACATGCTGGATCGTGACCGCCGTGAAGGGCGAGGCGCCGGGCGAGATCGTCCACACCCTGCGCGAGGGCGACCCCCTGCCGCCGGTGGGCGCAACCGTGACGGCCGCGCTGAACTGGCCCCGTCGGCTCAGGCACATGCGGGTGCACACCGCGCTGCACCTGCTGTCGGTGGTGATCCCGCTGCCGGTGACCGGGGGCTCGATCAACCACGAGAAGGGCCGGCTCGACTTCGACATGCCCGAGCCGCTGGACGACCGCGAGGCGCTGGAGGCACGGCTGCGCGCGCTGATCGCGGCCGACCACCCGGTGACGACCGAATGGATCACCGATGCCGAACTCGCGGCGAACCCCGGCCTGGTCAAGACCATGGCGGTCAAGCCGCCGATGGGGCAGGGGCGGGTGCGGCTGGTGCGCATCGGCACCGGCGCGGACAGCATCGACCTGCAGCCCTGCGGCGGCACGCATGTGCGATCAACCGCCGAGGTGGGCGCGGTCAGCCTCGGCAAGATCGAGAAGAAGGGCAAGCAGAACCGCCGCGTGACGGTGCTGATCGACGCCTGACCGACGCCCATCCGGTTGATTCCGTCCCGTCGCCCGTCTAGGACGGATGAACCGCGCAAGCCAGAGGGAGACCGCCCCGCATGTCGCAGACCGACCCGAGCGCCCTCGTCTCGTCCGCCTGGCTCGAGGAGCGTCTTGGCGCGCCCGACCTGCGCATTCTCGATGCCTCGCTCTATCTGCCGGGCGACCCGCGCGACGCGAAGGCGCTGTATGCTGAGGCGCATATCCCCGCCGCGCGCTTCTTCGACATCGACGAGATCTCGGACGCGCGCTCGGACCTGCCGCACATGCTGCCGCCGGTCGAGAAGTTCGTCTCGCGCGTGCGGCGGATGGGCATCGGCGACGGCCACCGGGTGGTGGTCTACGACCAGCAGGGGCTGTTCTCGGCGGCGCGCGCGTGGTGGATGTTCCGCGTGTTCGGGCATCAGGACGTGTCGGTGCTGGACGGCGGCCTGCCGAAATGGATGGCCGAGGGCCGCCCGGTCGAGGACGAGGCGCCCGATCCGCGCGAGCGCCATTTCACCGGCCGCAAGAACGCGGCGATGGTGCGCGACGTGACGCAGATTGCCGGGCACGCCAAGCTGCGCGACCAGCAGATCGTCGATGCCCGCTCGCCCGGCCGGTTCCGCGGCGAGGAGGCCGAGCCGCGCCCGGGCCTGCGGGCGGGGCATATTCCGGGGTCGAGGAATGTCCACTACCGGTCGCTACTGGAAGACGACGGCACGATGAAGCCGGTGGCCGAGACCCGTGCGATCTTCGAGGCGGCGGGGGTCGACCTTGGCAAGCCGATCGTCACCACCTGCGGATCGGGCATCACGGCGGCGATCCTGACGCTGGCGCTGCACCGCATGGGGCATGCGCGCAACGCGCTCTATGACGGCTCGTGGGCCGAATGGGGCAGCTATCCGGATCTCGCCGTCGAGAAGGGCTGAGGCGATGGCGCGGCGCGAGGCGGGCGACAGCATCGACTATGTGGTGACTTATCTCGAGATGGACGCGCGCCCGGCGGCGCCCATCCCGCACATGCCGGTCGGCCAGCCGCTGGCGCTGATCCGGGCCGAGGCGCCGCCGGCCGACTATTTCCTGTATCTCTACGGCCAGGTCGGCGCGCCCTATGAGTGGACCGACTGGTTCCGCCGCCCGCGCGCCGAGGTGGACGCCTTCGTCTCGGACCCCGGGACCGAGCTTTTCACGCTGATGCTGGACGGCTGGCCGGGCGGGTTCTTCATGCTCGACACCCGCGAGGCGGGGGTCTGCGATCTGGCCTATTTCGGGCTGGTGCCGCAGGCGGTGGGGCGGGGGTTGGGGCACTGGCTGCTGGCCACCGCCGTGCATATGGGCTGGGACCGGCCGGGCGTGAGCCGGATGACGGTGAACACCAACACGCTCGACCACCCCCGCGCGCTGGGGCTGTATCAGCGCGTCGGCTTCGCGCCCGTGCGCCGCACCAAGGCGCGCCGCGTGCTCAGCCGCCCGCGCGAGGTGTGAGGCGCGGCACGGGGTGGCGACGGTGGTGCGGCAGCGACGGCGACTTCCCTTGCTCGCCGCCGTTCAGCCGGAGGCAGCGACCGCACGCGCGAGGGTCAGGAATTCGTCGACACTCAGCGTTTCGGCCCTCCGGGTCGGGTCGATCCCGGCGGCGGCGAGCGGGGCGAGCGGGTCGCCCCCCAGCGCCTTGAGCGACTGGCGCAGCATCTTGCGCCGCTGCGAGAAGGCGGCCGCCACCACCCGCTCGAGCAGGCCCGGGTCGATCGGCGCGCGGGGCGCGGTGGGGCGGATATGCACCACCGACGAGGTGACCTTGGGCGCCGGCACGAAGGCCGAGGGCGGCACGTCGAAGGCGATCCGCGCGGTCGTGCGCCATTGCGCGAGCACCGACAGCCGGCCATAGGCCTTGGTCCCGGGGGCCGCCACGATCCGCTCGGCCACCTCGCGCTGGAACATCAGCGTCAGGCTCTCCCAGAACGGCGGCCAGGCGGGGGGCGTGAGCCAGCGGACAAGCAGTTCGGTGCCGATGTTGTAGGGCAGGTTCGCGACGATCCGTGCCGGGCCCGACAGGTGCGGCCGCGGGTCGACGTCGAGCGCATCGCCCGCGATCACCGTGAGCCGGCCCGGATACTGCGCCGCGATCTCGGCGAGCGCCTCGAGGCAGCGCGCGTCGCGCTCGATCGCCACGACCCGGGCCGCGCCCTCGGACAGCAGCGCCCGGGTGAGGCCGCCGGGGCCGGGGCCGATCTCGACCACCTCGGCGCCCGCGAGCGGCCCCGAGGCGCGGGCGATGCGGGCGGTGAGGTTGAGGTCGAGAAGGAAATTCTGCCCCAGCGATTTCTTCGCCGCAAGCCCGTGGCGGGCGATCACCTCGCGCAGCGGCGGCAGTCCGTCGGGGGCGCTCACGCCGCGCGCGCCCGGGTGTCGGCGAGGCGCGCGGCCAGGTTCAGCGCCTCGATCAGGCTGGTCGGATCGGCCCGGCCGGTGCCGGCGATGTCGTAGGCGGTGCCGTGATCGGGCGAGGTGCGCACGAAAGGCAGGCCGAGCGTCACGTTCACCCCGCGGTCGAAGTCGAGCGC
>JAVVFE010000286.1:0-4479 GCA_032251175.1 Thermohalobaculum sp. | reverse complement strand
GAGCGCTGCCCTCCGAAGGCAGAGGCCAGGGGTTCGAATCCCTTCGGGTGCGCCAATTTCTCACAGATCGAAAGCCATTATCTGCCAGCGTGTTACGTTGGTTTTGGTGCTATGTCGCAGGCTCGTGGGCAACTGATCCAAGGGGCCGTTGTCACACCGAATTGGGCTGCTGCGTTGTGGGAATGTGTGACAGTTGCGTCTCGATGCGACGCTGGGGATGTCCGCGAGCATCGCTGCGGGGTGGCGCGCGGCTTCAGTCGCGCGGGAACAAATTCTCCCAGGCGCGGACCAGGAAATCGGGACGAAGCTGGACCGGGACCCCTTCGAAGGCGCAGATCGACAGGGTCTGGTCGATCAGGAAGCGCGGGTGGAAAGCCTGATAGGTCTTGCCGTGCCGGGCATAGAGTTCGACCATCACGAAGGCCAGCAGCTCCTCGGTCAGCGCCACCCCCATCCGGCTTGCGGTCTGGACGAAGATGCGCACGAAGGTTTCCTCGTCGGGGCTGCCCACCAGGATCTTGTAGCGCAACCGCCTGAGTGCTGCGTCGTCGACCAGGCTCGATGGCGCGATGTTGGTCGAGAAGATCACCAGGCTGTCGAACGGCGCCTCGAACTTGCGGCCGGTCTGGAGCGCAAGATAGTCCATGCCGTTCTCGAGCGGGATGATCAGGCGGTTGATCAGCTCCTGCGGGTGCTGGCGCTGGCGGCCGAAATCGTCGATCAGCAGCACGCCGCCGGCTGCCTTCATCTGCATCGGCGCCTCGTAGATCCGGCTCACCGGGCTGTAGCTGAGATCGAGCATGTCGAGCGTGAGTTCCCCCCCCGCGACGATCCGCGGACGCAGGCAGCGCACATAGCGCGGATCTGCCCCTTCGGAACGCCGCAGGCCGGTCGCGGCGGGGGTCTCGTCCTCGAGTTCGGCATGCACGGCGGGGTCGTAGACGGTGATGACCTGGCGGTCGACCTCGACGGCATAGGGCAGCCAGACGCAGTTGCCGAAGGCGCGCGTGATCGCCTCGGCGATCGACGACTTGCCGTTGCCCGGCGGGCCATACAGCAGCATCGACGCCCCGGAATTCGCTGCCGGGCCCAGCTTGCTGACCAGCGCGGGCGCGAGCGTGAGCCGCGAGAACACGCGCTCGAGCGCCGGGCGCAGCAGGGTCTCGCCCCGGATCGACTGCGCTGCGACCTGGGCGGCAAAGGCCAGCATCGGCACCGGGCAGGGGCCGGCATACTCGCTCTGCGCCAGGGCTTCGAGCGCCCATTCCCGGCCCTTGCCGGTCAGGGTGTAGCGCATCTCGGCCGTCATCTTGGCGCCAAGCTGGCCCAGCGGCTCGATCAGCTTGCGCTCGCGCCCGATCCAGATCAGGTCGTCGACCACCTTCACCGGCAGGCGCAACGCCTGCGCGAGATCCGACGGCCGCTCGATCGCATGGCGGTAGACCACCTTGCAGAGGTGATCGACCAGGTAATTGGTGTCGAGCCCGGTGTCGGCGATGGACTGCGGCGTCCGCGGGGCCTCGGGCGGCCGGGATGGCAGCAGCGCGTCGAGCTGGAAGGCTGCGACATCGGGCGTCGGGGGGGTGGCCTCCGGGCGGGCGATGGCGGGTGCGGTCATCGGCGATCTCTCCCGGCAAGGTCCGCGTCGCGGGCCGCGGTTCCGGGAGCGAGCATATCGGGGCGGATTTTCGAAGGGATTAAGTGAGGTGGTTAATGCTCGCCCGCTCGTGCGCCCGCCCCACCGTCCCGGGGGGCCGCCGGCGCGCTCACAGCGGGCTGGCGCCCAGGCGCACGCCGCAGGCTGCCATCTCGGCCCGCGCCGCGGCCAGCGAGCCGTCGAGGTCGATTGCCCGGCAGGCGTCCTCGATCACCGCCACCTGAAAGCCCAGCCGGGCGGCATCGACCGCCGAATACCGCACGCAGTAATCGGTCGCGAGCCCGGCGAGCACGAGGCTGCGGATGCCGCGCTCGGTCAGATAGCCGTTCAGCCCGGTGACGGTGTGCCGGTCGTTCTCGAAAAACGCGGAATAGCTGTCGATCTGCGCCCGGAAGCCCTTGCGGACCACCAGGTGCGCGGCGTCGGTGCGCAGGTCGGGATGGAACGCGGCGCCCGGGGTGCCCTGCACGCAATGCGCGGGCCACAGCACCTGCGGGCCATAGGGCAGCTCGACCGTCTCGAACGGCGCTCTGCCGGGATGCGCGTCTGCGAACGACAGGTGCCCCGCCGGGTGCCAGTCCTGTGTCAGCACCACGGTGGCGAAACGGTCCATCAGGCGGTTGACCGCCGGCACCACCGCGTCGCCGCCGGCAACCGCCAGCGCGCCGCCCGGGCAGAAATCGACCTGCACGTCGATGACGATCAGCGCGGTGTCGTCGGGGAAGGGATGCATCGCGGTCTCCGTGTCAGCCGAGGCGCCCCAGCAGCGCCAGCAGTGCGGCGCGCTCGGGCGGGGTCAGGGGGGCGAGGGTCTCCTCGGTGATGGTCCGCGCCGCCGGGATCAGCCGGGCGAGGGCGGCGCGCCCGTCGGGCGTGAGGTTGACCATGACCCGGCGCCGATCATGTGGGCTGGCCGCGGTCGCGATCAGCCCGCGCGCGCTCAGGCGGTCGATCACGCCCTTGATGGTGGCGGCGTCCATCGCGGTCGCACGGCCCAGTTCGTTCTGGCTGACCGGCCCGATCTCGGCGGTCTTGGCGAGGGCGGCGAACTGGGTGGGGGTCAGCTCAGGGATGCCCGCGTTGAAGATCGCGATGTGGCGTTGCGAGGCCCGGCGCAGCAGGAAACCCACCTGCGCATCGAGGCTGTAGCCGTCGAGCCCGGGGTCGAGCGTCGCAGCCGGGTGCCGGGCGGCGCCGCTCATGGCGCGCATCCCGCGCCACGCCCCGGTCCGGGCCATGCGCGCGCCAATCTTTCGCCCGATTCACCGCCCAGCCTGATCATGCGGCCATACTGCATGGGTTCCGAGCCGGTGCAAACCCTGCACGGCAGCGGTGCTCGCGGCAGGCCGCCGATTCGACGCATTGCCCGACTGAACGGAGACCGACCGATGCCCCGCTTCCCTCTCGTCGCCCTCGGCTTCGCCGCAGCCCTCGCGGCAACACCCGCGCTCGCCTGCCGCGGCACGGCGGAATACCCGCAGGCGCAGGCCCGGCTCGAGGTCGCGCAGATCGACCCCGCGAAGAAGTTGGACCTGATGCGCCGCCTCGAGGAAGGCCGCAAGCTGCACGAGGCCGGTCATGCCGCGGGCGACACCGGCCAGATGAAGCAGTCGCTGAAGGTGCCGACGGCGTGAGCGTCGAGATCGAGTGAGCCCGGCGCACCGCCCACGGGCCGGCCAAGATCGCGTTTGACAGCGCCGGGGCGGTCCATATCATTCGTTTGTGTGCAAACGAACCGGGATCGTCCCGGCGGGACGCGGCGCGATGCTCTATGAGAGGCCCGGAACGCTCGACGAGGCCCTGGCCCTGATGGCGGGCGGGGCGTGGCACATCCTCGCGGGCGGCACCGACCTTTATCCTGCGACCGTGCGGCAGACCCTGCCGGGACCGGTCCTCGACATCGCGGCGCTGCCGGAGCTGCGCGGCATCGCGCGGACGCCCGGGGGTTGGCGCATCGGCGCGGGCGTCACCTGGGCCGAGGCGGTGCGCGCGGGCCTTCCGCCCGCCTTCGCCGCGCTGGCCGAGGCCGGGCGCGAGGTGGGTTCGGTCCAGATCCAGAACACCGCCACCGTGATGGGGAACCTCTGCAACGCCTCGCCCGCGGCCGATGGCGTGCCGGCGCTGATGGTGCTCGACGCCGAAGTCGAGCTTGCCTCGGCCGCCGGGCGACGGCGGCTGGGGCTGCCGGAGTTCATCCTCGGCAACCGCCGCACGGCACGGGCGCCGGGCGAGATCGCGGTGGCGATCCATGTGCCCGGCGCGGCCGGGCAGGGCCGGTCGGCGTTCGAGAAGCTGGGGGCGCGGCGGTACCTGGTGATCTCGATCGGCATGGCGGCGGCGCGGGTGGTGGTGGCGGACGGGCGGATCGCGCAGGCCGCGCTGGCGGTCGGGGCCTGTTCCGAGGTCGCCCGCCGCCTTCCGGCCGTCGAAGCCGAGCTGGTCGGCCAGCACGCGGACGCGCCGCGGATCGACCCCGCCGCGGTCGCAGCCGCGCTCGACCCCATCGACGATGTGCGCGCCACCGCCGCCTACCGGCGCGAGGCCGCGGCCGAAATCGCGCGCCGCGCCGTGATCCGCGCCTGCGGGGGCGCGCCATGAGCTTCGACACCCGCCCCGCCGCCTTCACCGTCAACGGCCGCCCGGTCGAGGTCGAGGCCGGGCCGACCGAGCGCCTGAGCCACGTCCTGCGCGAGCGGCTGGGCCTGACCGGCACCAAGGTCGGCTGCGACGCGGGCGATTGCGGCGCCTGCACGGTGCTGGTCGACGGCGCGCCGGTCTGCGCCTGCCTGACCCCCGCCGCGCGGGTGGCCGGGCGGCAGGTC
>JAVVFE010000285.1:0-4485 GCA_032251175.1 Thermohalobaculum sp. | reverse complement strand
CCCCGGGTCAAGCCCGGGGCCCAGCCCTGCCGGTGCGGCCCGGGCCTTCGGCCGATGCCGGGTGCCGGCACCGGGCGGGCGGGCCGGGATCGCCGTGTCGGAATGTGCCCCGGGCTTGACCCGGGGCGATCTTGCCGGAACCGACCCGGGTCGACCGTGTTGGGCCGGGCCCCGGGCTTGACCCGGGGCCACCTTGTCGAACTGTGCCCCGGGCTTGACCCGGGGCCACCTTGTTGGACCGGGCCCGGAGTTTGGTCCGGCCCCCCGCTGACGCCGGTTCGGGCCCGTGGCTCAGGCGGCCTCGCCCAGCGCGGGATAGTCGGTGTAGCCCTTCTCGTCCCCGCCGTAGAAGGTCGACGGATCGGGGGCGTTCAGCGCCGCGCCCTGCCGGATGCGCGCGGGCAGGTCGGGGTTGGCGATGAACGGCCGCCCGAAGCTGACCGCATCGGCCCGGCCGCGGGCGATCCAGTCCGCTGCCCTGGCGGCGTCGAACTCGCCGTTCGCGATGTAGACCCCCTGCCACAGCGTCCGCAACCGGTCGAGCGCCGCAGTCTCGGCGGCCGCGGGCGTGCTGCCGGGAAACTGCTCGACCACATGCAGATAGGCGAGCCCGATCGGCGCGAGTGCGCGGTAGAGCGCGGCGAAGGTCTCCTCGGCGCCCTCGGTCGGGATGTCGTTGAAGGTGCCGAAGGGCGAGACTCGCACGCCCACCCGGTCGGCGCCGATGGCGTGGGCGACCGCCTCGACCACCTCGACCGCGAGGCGGATGCGCCCCTCGACCGAGCCGCCATAGCCATCGGTCCGCTGGTTCAGGCCGGCGCGCAGGAACTGGTCCAGCAGATAGCCGTTCGCGGCATGGACCTCGACCCCGTCGAAGCCCGCGGCCATGGCATTTCTGGCGCCCTGGACGAAATCGGCGATCAGGCCGGGGATTTCAGCCGTCTCCAGCGCGCGGGGGGCGGACACGTCCTCGAACCCGTTCGGCGTGAAGGTCTGGGTCTTCGCGCGGATCGCCGAAGGCGCGACCGGCGCGGCACCGCCCGGCAGCAGCGAGGTGTGGCTGATCCGGCCGACATGCCATAGTTGCAGCACGATCCGACCGCCCGCCGCATGCACCGCGTCGGTGACCTGGCGCCAGGCGGCGACATGTTCGGGCGCGTGGATGCCCGGCGTGTCGAGATAGCCCTTGCCCATGGCCGAGACCTGCGTGGCCTCGGTCACGATCAGTCCGGCCGAGGCGCGCTGGCGGTAATACGCAACCGCCATCGGTTTCGGTGTGCCGTCGGACTGGGCGCGGTTGCGGGTCAGCGGGGCCATCAGCACGCGGTTCCGGGCGGCGATGGCGCCGATGGCGAGCGGCTGGAAAAGCGGGGCAGTGTCGGACATCTTGTGTCTCCTGTTCTGGCGGGGTGGTCGCCGCCGTGAGGTGCCCCAAAGGTATGGGTTCGGTGCCTTGCTTCAATCGCGCCGAACTGCGGGATCGAAGCATTCTCTTTTGCCAAATCGGCAATTGTTGCACCGCGCGCCGCGCGCCTTGATCGCCGCGCCCGGCGCCCTCAGACTGGGGCCGCAACCTTGGGCCCCGCCGTGGCGCCATCGCCCGCGCCGGTGCGCCTGAAAGCGGAGAGCCCGATGCCCCATGCCCCACGCCGCCTCTGCCCGCGCGGCATCCGCGCCCTGACGGCGCTGGGCATGGCCGCGCTGATCGCGCTGGCCGCGCCGCTGCACGCCCAGACCCGCGCGGACCCCGAGGCGGCGAGCGGCTGGGCCGCCCGCCCGCTCGCCACCGCCGGGCGCCACATGATCGCCGCGGCCCATCCCATGGCCGCCGAGGCCGGGCGCGAGATGCTGCGCCGGGGTGGATCGGCGGCGGATGCGGCGGTCGCGGCCCTTCTGGTGCTGAACGTGGTCGAGCCGCAGTCGAGCGGGCTTGGCGGCGGCGCCTTCGCGCTGGTCCACGGCGCCGGGGGCCTGACCACCTATGACGCGCGCGAGACCGCGCCGATGGCGGCCACGCCCGATCTGTTCCTCGAGGACGGCGCGCCGCTCGACTTCGACACCGCCGTGGCCTCGGGCCGCTCGGTCGGGGTGCCGGGGCTTGCGCGGCTGATCGAGGTGCTGCACGCCCGCCATGGCCGGCTGCCCTGGGCCGACCTGTTCGCCCCCGCGATCGGGCTCGCGCGCGACGGCTTCGCGGTCAGCCCCCGCCTTGCGGCCTCGGTCGCGGCCTATGCCGAGCGGCTGGCCGACACCGACGCCGGGGCGGTGTTCCTGCCGGGCGGCGTGCCGATTGCCGAGGGCGCGATCCTGCGCCAGCCGGCGCTTGCCGCGACCCTCGAGCGCCTCGCTGCCGAGGGCGCGGGGGCGCTCTACCGCCTGCCGCTGGCGGGCGAGATCGTGGCGGCGGCGCGGCGCGGCGCGCGGCCCGGGGCGCTCGACCTTCCGGACCTCGCCGCCTACGAGGTGATCGAGCGTGCGCCCGCCTGCATCGACTACCGCGCAATCTGGCGGATCTGCGGCATGGGCCCGCCTTCCTCGGGGGCGACGACGGTGGGGCAGATTCTCGGGATCATGGACTGGGTGGGGGTCTCCGGCCTCGGGCTCGACAGCCCCCGGCTGTGGCATCTGTTTGCCGAGGCCTCGCGCCTCGCCTATGCCGACCGGGGGCGCTACCTCGCCGACCCCGATCAGGTGCGCGTGCCGCTGCGCGGCCTGCTGGACGCGGGCTACCTGCGCGCACGCGCGCGCCTCGTGCCGCGCTTCCGGGCGAGCGAGGGTGCGGCCGAGGCCGGCACGCCGCCCTGGCGTGAAGCCGCGGTGTATGCGCCCGGCCTGCACGAGGGGCGCCCCGGGACCACGCATCTGTCGGTGGCCGATGGCGAGGGGCTCGCGGTCTCGGTCACCGCCTCGATCGAGACGGCATTCGGCTCGGGCCGCATGGCGGGCGGCTTCCTGCTCAACAACCAGCTCACCGATTTCTCGTTCCGCCCGGCGGGGGCCGACGGCGCGCCGATCGCCAACGCACCGGGGCCGGGCAAGCGGCCGCGCTCGTCGATGGCGCCGACCATCGCCTACCGTCTCGATGCGCCCGGCGTGCCGGCGGTGATCGCCGGCTCGCCCGGGGGCGCGCGCATCCCGGAATATGTGGCGGGCGCGCTGATCGCGATCCTCGACCACGGGCTGGACCCGGCCGCGGCGGTGGCGCGCGGGCATGTCTCGCAGCGCAACACCGGCAAGGTGACGCTGGAGGCGGGGGCGTCGGCGCCCGGCCTCGGCCCGGCGCTCGAGGCGATGGGGCACGAGGTGGCGACGGCCGAGATGACCTCGGGCCTGCACATCCTGATCCGAACCGCGACCGGCTGGGCCGGCGGCGCCGACCCGCGCCGCGAGGGCGTGGCGCTGGGCGACTGAGGCCGGCTTGCATCGAGCGCCCCGTCGCAGAAAACCCGCTGCCCCACCCCCCAAGCCGGAGCCCGTCCCGGGCCGCGCAGACCAGCCATGACGACATGCGAACGCGGGACAGCGCGACCGATTGGCGACCGGCGTCAAGCTTTGCAACCGGTCTCCCGCCCCAGTGCGAGGGCAAGCCCCGGACGCAGTCACGCGCGCCGTCCCTCTCCGCCAAGTCAATTCAAACGGCGGGGAGGAGGAGGAGGCGCGGCGGCGGCGCCCGCAGGATGTGCATTTTGCCCACCGTAAAAGCGGGTGGGGGCGGGAGACGGCGCGCGGGATGCAGTCGCACCGCGCCTGCCGCATGCGGCCTGACCCGCCAGGCCGGCGCCCTACCCCGCGGCGATCTGCCCGAAGGACTGGTCGGGCGTGCCGCGGAACAGCGACATGTGGGTGTGGGCCGCCACCCAGTCGGCACCGATCTCCGCCCGCGCCAGCGCGACGGTCGCGCGGCCCGGGCGGTCGAACCGGCTGCCGTTGCGGTGGAACCCGTCCGACTCGAATACCGCGAGACCGGTCGCGCTCAGCCGGTCCGGCGAAACGATCGCCGCCACCTCGTCCAACCGCCAGCGGAATTCGCGGATCGTCGGCCAGACATTTTTCCACTGCGCCCGCATCACCTCCGCCCGCCCGGTGACGAAGTTGTTGTAGGTGCCGAAAGCGATCAGGTCCTCGGCGAAGAGCGGGAAGGCCGCAGCGTAGTCTACCGCGCGGACACACTCGGCCAGCCGCGCGAACCAGCGACGGACCGCCTCCAGATCGGCAGCGTCGGGCGCGGTCCGCACCTGCATGCTTTCTCTCCTGCCGCCGCCCGCCGGCTGCTGGCGCAGGCAACTATATGGCGCCCCTCCCGGCAAGGTCAATTCGACCGCCCGCGCATGCCCCGGGCGCGCCGCTGACCGTCAAGCGAGGTTCGACACTTCCACCAGATTCCTGTGCGGGCCGCGGAAATGGAGCGACAGCAGCATGCCAGCTCGCCTTGATCGGACCCCATCAAAGGCAAGCTCCGCCACGCCCTGCCCCCGCGGCCCGGGG
>JAVVFE010000284.1:0-4489 GCA_032251175.1 Thermohalobaculum sp. | reverse complement strand
TTTCGTGATTTAAAACAAAGGATTTAACGAATTTGATACGATCCGTCTCAAGGCGGGGCAGGCGAGCGAGAGGGGCTCCGAGGCGCTGTCGCATGCTGGCACATGGCGCGATCGGCGGCTAAGCTCGCGGTCCGCGCGGATCCGACTCGGCCGCCCGAATGCCCGCCGAACGGACCCGCAACGCATGACCGACGCCGCCGATTCGCCTGCCTCCGTCCCCCGCGCGATCACCCATGCCCGGGTCGCGGCCATCGCATTGCCGGTGGTGCTGTCGAACGCGACCGTGCCGCTGCAGGGCGCGATCGACACGGCGATCATCGGCAATCTGGGCGACGAGGTGTTTTTGGCCGCCGTGACGCTGGGAGCGGTGGTGATCTCGCTGATCTTCACCTCGTTCAACTTCCTGCAGATGGGGGTTTCGGGGCTGACCGCGCAGGCGCTGGGGGCGGGCGAGCGCGGCCGGGTGATCAACACGCTGTTGCGCGCGCTGGTGATCGCGGGCGCGATCGCAGCAGTTCTGATCCTGCTGCGCTGGCCGGTCTCGCGCCTCGCGCTCGGCCTCTTCGAGGGGTCGGACGAGGCCGAGGCGTTGGCCGGGCTCTATGTCCGCATCCGGATCTGGGGCGCGCCGGCCGAGCTTGCGAACTATGCGCTGATCGGCTGGTTCATCGGGCAGGAGATGACCCGGCGGCTGTTCGAGATGCAGATTGTCACCTCGCTCGCCAACGTCGCGCTGAACCTGCTGTTCGTGCTGGGGCTGGGGATGGACGTGGACGGGGTGGCGCTGGGGACCGTGATCGCGGCGTGGCTGGGCTTGGGCTATGGCCTGTGGCGGGCGCGGGCGCGGGCGCGGCTGGTGGCGCCGGTGGGCTGGCGCCCGGAATGGGGCCGCATCCTCGACCCGGCCGAACTGGGCCAGGTGATGGCGCTGAACCGCGACATCTTCATCCGCACCACCTGCTTGACCGGCTCGTTCGCCTGGATGGCACGGCTCGGCTCGCTGCAAGGGGACGTGATCCTCGCGGCCAATGGCGTGCTGATGCAGTTCCTCTATGTCGCGGCCTATGCGCTCGACGGCTTTGCGATGGCGGCCGAGACGCTGGTGGGGCAGGCGCTGGGCGCGCGGTCGGGGGCGCATCTGCGGCGCGCGGTGGTGGTCAGCTCGGTCGCCGCGCTGGGGCTGGCCGCGGGTTTCGCGGCGCTGGCCACCGTGCTTTCGGTGCCGATCGTCCACCTGTTCACCAATGTCGAGGCGGTGCGCGAGGCGGCGCGGGGCTTTGCGCTGTGGGCCACGCTGCTGCCGCTGGTGGGCGTGCTGGCCTATCAGGCCGACGGCATCTTCATCGGCGCGGCCGAGGGGGCGTTGATGCGCAATGCGATGCTGATCTCGGCCGGGGTCTATGTGCCGGCAAGCTGGGCGCTGACCCACGCTTTCGGCAATCACGGGCTGTGGGCCGGGCTGTGGCTGTTCATGCTGGTGCGCGCCGGCACGCTGGCGCTGAGCTACCGGCGGATCGAGGCGCGCTGCCGGGTCTGAGCCTCAGCCGTCCACGCCGACCGCCTCGGCGACCGATCCAAAGCCGTCGCGGGCGAGGAGCGCGTCGAGGCCGCGGGCGATGCGGCCGGGCAGGCTGATCCCGGCATAGACCATCGCGGTATAAAGCTGCACGGCCGAGGCTCCCGCGCGGATGCGGGCATAGGCGTCCTCGGCCGTGGCGATCCCGCCCACGCCGATCAGTGGCAGCCGCCCCCCCGTCAGGCGGCGCAGGCTGACCGTCACCGCCTGCGCCCGCGCCTTGAGGGGCGCGCCCGAGAGGCCGCCCGCCTCGGTGGCCCGCGGGCTTCGCAGCCCCTCGCGCGACAGCGTGGTGTTGGTGGCGATCAGGCCCGAGAGGGCATGCCCCTCGGCCAGCTCGGCGATATCGGCAAGCTCGGCTTCCGTGAGGTCCGGCGCGATCTTGAGGAACAGCGGTTTCGCGCGGCCCAGATCCGCCCATTGCCCGGTCACGCGCGACAGCAGCCGGTCGAGGGCGGCGCGCCCCTGCAGGTCGCGCAGGCGTTCGGTGTTGGGCGACGAGACGTTGACGGTGAAGAAATCGGCGAAGGGGTAGAGATGGGCGAGCACTGCGGCGTAATCCTCGGCCTTGTCGGTGGTGTCCTTGTTGGCGCCGAGATTGACGCCCACCACCCCGGGGCCGCGCGCCGCCAGTCGCCGGCCGACCGCCTCCATGCCCTGGTTGTTGAAGCCGAAGCGGTTGATCGCGGCGCGGTCTTGCGCCAGCCGGAACAGGCGGGGGCGCGGGTTGCCGGGCTGCGGGCGGGGGGTGACGGCGCCGATCTCGAGGAACCCCGGCCCGGCGGCGAGGATCGGCCCGACCGCTTCGGCGTTCTTGTCGAAGCCCGCAGCGATCCCGACCGGGTTGGGCAGCGGCAGCCCAGCGACCTGCGTGGCAAGCCGCGCCGAGGTCACCGGCCCGCCCTTCGGCCCCAGCCCGGCATTCAGCGCGGCCAGCGCCAGCCGATGCGCGCGTTCGGGGTCGATCAGGCGCAGCGCCCCCAGCCCCGCCTGTTCGATCAGGCTCATGCAATTCCCTCGGGGAAGGTGTGCGCGCCGTCCGCGCCCAGCGGCAGGGGTAGGGCCGCGATCACGTCCGCCCGCCGCAAGGGGCCGTAGAGATGCGGGAACAGCGCGCCGCCGCGCGAGGGCTCCCACCGCAGCGCGGGGCCGAGCCGCACGGCGTCGAGCGTCAGCAGCCACAAGCCCGCCTGCCCGGCGAAGTGCTTCGCCGCCGTCTCGCGCACCTGCCCGGCGGTCGAGAAATGCACGAAGCCGTCGGCGATATCGACCGGCGCGCCCGGCGTCTGGCCGAGGCGTTGCAGGTCGTCCCACTGCGGCGTGGTCAGGATCTTGCAGATCAGCATGGCCGCTCCATCGCCCGGGGGCGCGCCGCGGTCAAGCCTCAGCCCTGCGGCGTCATCACCTTGCGCGACTTCGCCCGCTCGAGCCCCAGCTTGCGCTCGCGCCAGATGATGAAAAGCCCGGCCGCGATCACCAGCGTGGCGCCGCCCAGCATCGGCGCGGTCGGCGCCTCGGCGAACACGAACCAGCCGATGGCGAGCGCAAGCAGCATCGAGGAATAGTCGAAGGGCGCGATCACGGCGACATCGGCGTGGCGGTAGCTCGCGGTCAGCAGGATCTGCGCGAAGCCGCCCAGGAGCCCCGCGGCAACCAGCATCGCCGCCTCGGCCGCGGTGGGGACGACCCAGCCGAACGGCAGCGACACCAGCGACAGCACCGTGGTGGTCAGCGAGAAGTAGAACACGATCGCCGCGGTCTCCTCGGTCCGCACCAGCTTGCGCACGAAGCAGGCGGCGAGCGCCATGAACACGCAGGCCGAGAGCATGATGACCGCGCCCAGCGTCTCGGTATCGGTGACCCCGTCGCGCGAGAGCACCGTGAGGCGCGGAAACAGCACGATCAGCACGCCCACCAGCCCCACGCCGACCGCGATGAGGCGGTGTGCCCGGATCACCTCGCCCAGGAACATCGCGGCCAGGATGGTGACGATCAGCGGCGTCGCATAGCCGATGGCGGTGACCTCGGGCAGCGGCAGCAGGCCCAGCGCCGTGAAGCTCATCCCCATCGCGATGCCGCCGACGAGGCCGCGCCACAGATGCCCCAGGTGGTTGCGAGTGCGCAGCCCGGTGCGCAGGTCGTGCCGCCACCACAGCCAGACCAGGATCACCGGGATCGCGAAGAACGAGCGGAAGAACACCGACTGCCCCGCCGGCACATGCTCGGCCGCGATCTTGATCAGCGTCGACATCAGCATGAAGACGGCGACCGAGGCGACCTTGAGGGCGATGCCGCGAAGGGGGTTCATGGCCGGCATCGCCCCCAGCGATCACTTGGGCAGGGCGGCAAGGCCATAGAACAGAACCTCGGTCGCGCCCGGCTTGCCGAAATGCCGCTCGAAGATGTCGAAGATCGCGCCCGAGCGGTAGATGTGGCTCAGCGCGCGGTCGAGCACCAGGCGCAGGTCCTCGTCGCCGCGCGGGATCGCCAGCGCATATGGCTCGAAGGTGAAGGTGTTGCGCGAGACCGCAAGCTTGCCGCGGTTCTCGGCCGTCGCCAGCACGCCCGCAAGGATCGCCTTGTCGGCGAAATAGGCGTCGAGGCTGCCGTCGGCGACGCCTGCAATGCCTTTTGCGTGGTCGTCGATAGGGACGATCTCGACGCCGTCGATCTTGCCGATCGGCCCCTCGCGGAGCCAGCTCTCGGCGGTGGTGCTGACGCGCACGCCGAGGCGCTTGCCGCCCAGCGCCTCGCGCACCGCGGCGCCCGACAGCGCGGCGGGGCCGCCGGTGATCAGGACCTCGCGCAGAAGCTCGGGCGCATCGGTCGAGACCAGCGCGCCCACCCCGGTCGAGAAGATCGGGATGGTGAAGGACATCGTCTCGCGCCGAGTCAGCGTCGCGGTGGTCGCGC
>JAVVFE010000283.1:0-4493 GCA_032251175.1 Thermohalobaculum sp. | reverse complement strand
GCACGCAGACAAAGCGCGCCCGCCACGGCCGGGCCGCGCCCTTCGCCACCAGCGCGTCATGCGCCTTGCGCATCGCCGCGCCATAGTCGCGGCCCGACGGGGTCTCGGCCCAGTTGGCGGTGTAGACCCCGGGCGCGCCGTCGAGGCCGTCGATCTCGATGCCCGAATCGTCCGACAGCGACGGCAGGCCGCTCGCCGCGGCGGCAGCATGGCTCTTGATCCGGGCGTTCGCCTCGAAGCTCGTCCCGGTCTCCTCGGGCTCGGGCAGGCCCAACTCGGCGACCGAGACGGTCTCGACCCCGAAGGGCGCCAGCAGCTCGCCGATCTCGCGCACCTTGCCCTTGTTGTGCGAGGCGACCACCAGCCGCCCGCCAGCAAAGGCCCGCGTCATCCCAGCGCCGCCTTCTGCGCCGCCACCAGCTCGACCACCCCCTGCTTGGCCAGCGCCAGCATCGCGTGGAACTCGGCCTCCGAGAACGTCGCGCCCTCGGCCGAGGCCTGCACCTCGACCATCGCGCCCTCGCCGGTGAGGACGAAATTCGCATCCGTCCCGGCCTCGGAATCCTCGGCGTAATCGAGGTCCAGCACCACCTGCCCGGCATGCACCCCGGCCGAGACGGCGGCGATATGCGTGGTGATCGGGTTCATCGCGATCAGCCCGCGCTTCACCAGCGTCTCGGCCGCCAGCCGCAGCGCCACCCAGCCGCCGGTGATCGAGGCGGTGCGGGTGCCGCCATCGGCCTGGATCACGTCACAATCGATGATGATCTGGCGCTCGCCCATGATCACCCGGTCGGTGCCCGCGCGCAGCGCGCGGCCGATCAGGCGCTGGATTTCCTGCGTCCGCCCGGTCTGGCCGGCCTTCGCCTCGCGCCGGTTGCGGGTGTTGGTGGCGCGCGGCAGCATGCCATATTCCGCCGTCACCCAGCCCAACCCCGAATTGCGCAGGAACGGCGGCGCCTTGTCCTCGACGGACGCGGTGCACAGCACATGCGTCTCGCCCATGCGGATCAGCACCGAGCCCTCGGCATGGCGGTTGATGCCGGTCTCGATGGTGACTTGGCGCAGGGCGTGGGCGGCTCGGCCGGACGGGCGCATGGGGCAGGCTCCTTGGGTCGCTCGGAAATCAAAGGCTCTCTACGCCTCCCCGGCGCGGGCGTCCAGAACCGAGCGGCCCGGCCCGGCCGGGGCCAGCCGATTGACGTGGGCGCCCGTGCGTCATACCTGAATTGCGCATGACAGCCACATGAGCGAGATGAGCGCACAGTCACCGAGCCTCGCAGACCTCAACGAGCGCAGCCGCGCGATCTTCCGGCGCCTGGTCGAGACCTATCTCGACACCGGCGAGCCGGTGGGCTCGCGCACGCTCTCGCGCGGCTTCGACATGGGCATCTCGCCCGCCACCATCCGCAACGTGATGCAGGACCTGGAATTCCTCGGCCTGCTCGACAGCCCGCATGTCTCGGCCGGCCGGGTGCCGACGCAGATGGGCCTCAGGCTGTTCGTCGACGGCGTGCTCGAGGTCACCGAGCTTCCGGCGGTCGAGCGCGAGCGGATCGACCGCCTCGCCGCCCAGTCCGAGCCCGACCTCACCGCCGTGCTCGACGAGGCGGGCGAGTTGCTCTCGGGCCTGTCGCACTGCGCGAGCCTGGTGTTTGCCCCCAAGGCCGGCGCCCCGGTCGAGCATCTCGACTTTGTCGCGCTCTCGCCCGAGCGGGCGCTGGCGATCCTGGTGATGGGCGACGGCACGGTCGAGAACCGGCTGTTCACGCCGCCGCCCGGCCTCACCCCGTCGGCGATGCGCGAGGCCGCAAACTTCCTGAACGCGCATCTGCGCGGCCGCCCGCTCGACGAGACGCGCGCGGTGGTGGCGCGCGAGGTCGCCGCCCACCGGGCCGAGCTTGACAGCCTGGCCGCGAGCCTGGTCGAGCGCGGCATTGCGCTGTGGTCGGGCGACGGCACCGCCCCGCCCGAGCGGATGCCCGAGCGGCTGATCGTGCGCGGCCGCGCCAACCTGCTGGCCGAGGGCCAGGGCGCCGGCGAGATCGAGCGGATGCGCCGCCTGTTCGACGATCTGGAACGCAAGCGCGATCTCAGCCAGCTTCTCGACCTGACCGAAGGCGCCGACGGCGTGCGCGTGTTCATCGGCTCCGAGAACAAACTGTTCTCGCTCTCGGGCTCGTCGCTGGTTATCTCGCCGCTGACCGACACGAACCGCCGGGTGGTCGGCGCGATCGGCGTGATCGGGCCGACCCGGCTGAACTACGGGCGCATCGTCCCGATCGTCGACTACACCGCCCGCCTGGTCGGCCGCATGGTCGCAGGCGAGGCCCCGCAGAAAAGATGAAAGGCACCGACATGGCGAAGACCCAGGCCGACGCAGCCGAACCGATCCCCGAGCAGACCGCCCCCGACACCGCGCCCGACGCGGCCACGGGCGCAGCACCCACGCCCGACGAGGTGATCGCAGCCCTCACGGCCGAGCGCGACGAGCTGAAGGACCGCCTGCTGCGCGCCCTCGCCGAAGCCGAGAACACCCGCCGCCGGGCCGAGCGCGACCGCAAGGACGCCGAAATCTACGGCGGCACCCGCCTCGCGCGCGACATCCTCAGCGTCTACGACAACCTCGCCCGGGCGGTGGCGGCGGCCGACGACACGCTCAGGACCGAGCACGCCGCGCTGTTCGACGGCATCGCGCTGACCCAGCGCGACCTGCTCAACGCCTTCGAGAAGCACCGCATCCAGTTGACCACGCCGGCGCGCGGCGACCGCTTCGATGCGAACCTGCACCAGGCGATGTTCGAGGCCCCGGTGCCCGGCGCCGCCCCCGGCACGATCATCGAGGTGATGCAGGCGGGCTTCACCATCGGCGACCGCCTGCTGCGCCCGGCGCTGGTCGGCGTGGCCAAGGCGATGCCCCAGCCTGCCCCCGAGTCCGCGACCGACGCCGCGCCCGAAGCCGCCCCGGCGGCCGGCACCGACGGCGGCACCGACGGCGCGACCGCCTGACCCCGCGCAGGAGCACCCGATGCCCGTGACCACGCTGGCGCGCCTGCGCGAGATCTATGGCGAGCCCACCCCCCGCGCCGCGGCCAAGCAGATCGACCATCTCGACGGCCACTGCCGCGCCTTCATCGCCGCCGCACCGTTCCTGATGATCGCGACCTCGGACGGGACCCGGCTCGACGCCTCGCCCAAGGGCGACCGGCCGGGCTTCGTCGTGGTCGAGGACGCGCGCCACCTGCTGGTGCCGGACTGGCCGGGGAACAGCCGGATCGACGGGTTGCGCAACATCCTCGCCCACCCGCGGGTCGGGCTGATCTTCCTGATCCCCGGCGTTCGCGAGACGCTGCGGGTGAACGGCACCGCCACCATCCATGACGAGCCCGCGCTGCTCGACGCCTGCGCGCGCGACGGGCGGCGACCGCTCACCGTGCTCAGGGTCGCGGCCGAGGAGGTGTTCCTGCACTGCGCCAAGGCGTTCCTGCGCTCGGGCCTGTGGCAGCCCGAGACCTGGCCCGCGACCCGCCCGGTCCCGACGATGGGCGAGATGCTGCGCGACCACGCCGATCTCGAAGGCGAGCCCGAGCCCGAGGCGGCCATGCTCGCGCGCTACCGCACCGCGCTCTACTAAAGCGCTTTCAGGAAAAGTGGATACCACTTTTTCGGTTCGAAAGCGCGGTAAAACAAAGCATTAGAGCTTCCTTTCCGATTCAATCGGAAGGGAAAAAGCTCTCGTGGTTCAACCGAGACGGAAGAGCCCGACGTCAGCCGGGCGTTTCGTCGAGATAAGTTGCGCCATCGCACCACGATGGCTTGTGGATCGGGCCGATAGTCCGGGATCGGAATGGCGGGGCCGATCCACCGGGCGCGCCCGGCCCGCTCAGGCCATCAGCCCCAGCACCAGCCCGATCAGCGCGCAGGCGAGCACGACATGCCCGCCATCGATCCACCACAGGTCGCGCGGCCTGCGCTCGAAGGCATAGCCGCTCAGCAGCCAGGGCAGCACCAGGAAGGCCCCCACCCCGAACCCCGCCACCAGCCCCGCGCCGCCGGTCGCGACACCCGATGCGGCAAAAACGTGCCGCATCATCCCGGCCGCGACCACCGCCCCGAGCGCCGCCACGGCAAAGGGCATCGGCGCCCGGCCGGTCTTGACCTCGGCCTCGCTCCGCCCGATCGCCGCAGCCCAGCGTCGGCCGAACACGCCATACCAGATCGCGCCCGACGCGAACCCCGCCGCCGCCGCGAGCAGGACCGACAGAACCACCATTTTTCCCTCCGCACGCGACGGCGGGCGGATGACCCGCCCGCCGTAGTCTTGCATGGTATCACGCGTAACGGATCAGTCGCCACGTGACAGCCACACCCCGATGCGGAGGGAATGTCTCCCCCTTGCTGAGCGGGATGGTGCCGGGCTGCGAATGCACAGCCTGCCACACACCACTTACCGGGCACTTCTCCCCGGTGCGACCAGTCGTTCCGATAGGAGG
>JAVVFE010000282.1:0-4506 GCA_032251175.1 Thermohalobaculum sp. | reverse complement strand
CCGCCATCATCGCGCGCCCCGGACCCGGCGCCCGCCACCGCGCCGGGATCGGTGGCGGCAAGCGGCCAGGGGCGCGCGCGCCCCAGGCCCTCGGTCGGGAACGGATAGGCAAAGGGGTCGGCATGGGCGCGGTCGTAATCGAAGCCGTCGCCCGCCGTGCCGCAGGCCGCCACCAGCGCCAGCGCGCCCACCAGGCCCGCCCGCGCGATGCGCGGGCGGCCTCGTCCCGGGCGGTCAGTTCGGTCCGTCACGGCGCCACCCCCCGTCTTGCGGCGCAGGGCTGCATGCGGCTGCGTCCACCCTGCAAGATCGGCACGCACCGCGGCTCGGACAACCCCCGGCAGGGCGCCGCATTCCCCCGCGCTGTCGCAGAGGCTGTCGCAAAACCGGCCGTCAGGCGACGGGATCGCGCCAAGCAGGGGGTGCGAAACCTGCTTTGATGCCGCGCAGGTTCGGATCAGGGAGTGTCCCCCATGAAAACCCATGCGCGCGTGGTCGTGATCGGCGGCGGTGTCGTCGGCGCATCAGTGCTCTATCACCTCGCGCGCGGCGGCTGGACCGACGTGCTGCTGCTGGAACGCTCGGAACTCACCAGCGGGTCCACCTGGCACGCCGCCGGCGGCTGCCACACCATCAACGGCGACCCCAACGTCGCCAAGCTGCAGAAATACACCATCGAGCTTTACCGCGAGATCGAGGAGCTGTCGGGCCAGGCCACCGGCTTCCACATGACCGGCGGCGTCATGCTGGCCTCGACCGAGGCGCGCTTCGACTGGCTCAAGTCGATGTCGGCCAAGGGCCGCTACCAGGACATCGAAACGGAAGTCATCACCCCCGAGGAAGCCCATGCCGACATGCCGCTGATCGACCCCCGTCAGTTCGTGGGGGCGCTCAGGACCAAGGTCGACGGCCATCTCGACCCCTCGGGCGTGACCTACGCCTACGCGAAATCCGCGAAGAAGCTGGGCGCCACGATCGAGACGCACTGCATGGTCACTGGCATCTCGCGCCGGATGGGCGGGACTTGGGTCGTCCACACCGAAAAGGGCGACGTCACCTGCGAGCATGTCGTCAACGCTGGCGGCCTCTGGGCCCGCGAGGTCGGCCGCATGGTGGGCCTGACCATCCCGATCCTCGCCATGGAGCACATGTATCTGATCACCGAGGACATGCCCGAGGTGGCCGAGATCAACCGCAGCACCGGCAAGGAGGTCGTCCACGCGGTCGATTTCGACGGCGAGCTTTACCTGCGCCAGGAACGCGGTGGCATGCTGATGGGCACCTATGAGAAAGCCTGCCGGCCGTGGTCCGAGCGCACTACACCGTGGGACTTCGGCCACGAACTGTTGCAGCCGGATATCGACCGCATCGCCCCCTCGCTCGAGGTCGGCTTCGCGCATTTCCCGGCCTTCCAGAACGCTGGCATCAAGCAGATCATCAACGGCCCCTTCACCTTCGCCCCCGACGGCAACCCGCTGGTCGGCCCGATCCGCGGGCTCGACGGCTTCTGGTCGGCCTGCGGCGTGATGGCGGGGTTCTCCCAGGGCGGCGGCGTCGGTCTCGCGCTGGCCAACTGGATGATCCATGGCGATCCGGGCTTCGACGTCTGGGCGATGGATGTCGCACGCTACGGCGACTGGGCGACGATGGCCTACACCAACCCCAAGGTGCAGGAGAATTATTCCCGCCGCTTCTCGATCAAGTTCCCGAACGAGGAATTGCAGGCCGCCCGCCCGCACAAGACCACGCCGATCTACGACCGGCTGGTGGGCCTTGGCGCGCAGATGGGCGACTCCTGGGGGCTCGAGACCCCGCTCTGGTTCTCGCCCGACGGCACGAAGGACGTGTTCCAGTGGCGCCGCTCGACCGACTTCCCCCATGTGAAGGCCGAGGTCGCGGCGGTGCGCTCGGGCGTCGGCCTGATGGAGATCTCGGGGTTCTCAAAGTTCTTCGTCCGCGGCCCGGGTGCGCGCGCCTTCCTCGACCGGGTGCTGGCCTGCCGCATCCCGGCGCCCGGGCGCCTGACGCTCGCGCCGATGCTCAAGGAGAATGGCAAGCTTCAGGGCGACCTCTCGCTCGCCTGCCTGCCAACCGATCTCGCGAGCCAGGACCTCGAAGGGTTCAACGGGGGCCCGGGTCAGGGCCGCGATGACGATGCCGGCCGCCACCGGGTCCCGGCCCCCGAGCCGGGACCTCGCACAGGCCGCTGAGGTCCCGGGTCAGGCCCGGGACCCAATGCCGGCGGCAGGCGAGGAATTCTTCCTCGCGGGCTCGGGCATGGCCGAGGTGTTCTATTCCCGCTGGTTCGACCGGTTCCTGCCCGCGGACGGCTCGGTCAGCGTCGAGGTGACGGGCCTCGGCCTCTGCGGCCTGTCGATCGCGGGACCGAAGGCGCGCGAGGTTCTGGCCGCGGTCACCCATGACGATGTCTCGAACGCCGCCTTCCCCTTCATGCGCGTGCGGCGGATGGATGTCGGCAATGCCCCCTGCATCGTCGGGCGCGTGAGCTTCACCGGCGATCTGGGCTACGAGATCTGGATGAAGCCCGAATTCCAGCGCCAGGTGTTCGAGCGGCTGATGGCCGCGGGCAAGGCGCACGGGATGCGCCTGTTCGGGCTGCGCGCGCTCAACGCCATGCGGCTGGAAAAGAACTTCGGCGGCTGGGGGCGCGAGTATCGCCCGATCTACGGCCCGCTGGAAGCCGGGCTCGATCGCTTCATCGCCTACGACAAGCCCGCCGATTTCGTCGGCAAGCAAGGCGCGCTGGCCGAGCGCGCCTCGGGCGGCAAGCTGCGCCTGCGCAGCTTCGTGGTCGAGGCGAAGGACGCCGACGTGATCGGCGACGAACCGATCTGGCTCAATGGCGCGGTCGTCGGCTGGGTCACCTCGGGCGGCTTCGTGCACAATTCGGGCGTGTCGATGGCCATGGGCTATGTGCCCGCGGCGCACGCAGACGCGGAAGGCCCTTGGCAGATCGAGCTTCTTGGTGAAAAGCTGCCCGCGCGCGTGCAGCACGCGCCGATCTGGGATGCGAACGCCGAGAGGATGCGCGGGTGAGACGCGACACATGGGCGGGTCCCGGCCCCGAGCCGGGACCACCTTCAAGCGGCGCCGCACGCAGCATGGCCCCGGATCAGGTCCGGGGCCCGGCCCGATGGAGGCACGCCTGATGCAACGCTACAACGCCCTCGCGGTCCTGTGGGGCGGGCTCACCGGCCAGAAGAACTGGCAGCCGGTCTGGGGCCGCCCGCAGCCGAAATCGGCCTACGACGTCATCGTCGTGGGCGGCGGCGGGCACGGGCTCGCGACCGCCTATTACCTCGCCAAGGTCCACAAGATACGCCGCGTCGCGGTGATCGAGAAGGGCTGGCTCGGCGGCGGCAATGCCGGGCGCAACACCACCATCGTGCGCTCGAACTACGGCATCGAGGGCAACACCGAATTCTACGAGCACTCGCTCAAGCTGTGGGAAAACCTCAGCCACGAGCTGAACTACAACGTCATGTTCAGCCAGCGCGCGCATGTGAACCTGGTGTTCTCGCCCGGCCATCGCGACATGACGGCGCGCAAATACAACATCATGCGCCTGAACGGCATCGACGGCGAATACTGGGACCGCGACCGGCTGCGCCGTCACATCCCGCATCTCGACTTCGACGGCCGCTTCCCGCCGCTGGGCGCCTATGTCCAGCCACGCGCGGGCACGGCGCGCCACGACGCGGTCAACTGGGGCTTCGCGCGGGCGGCCACCGCGCTCGGCGTCGACATCATCCAGGGCTGCGAGGTCACCGGCTTCATCCGCGAGGGCGGCGCCATCGTGGGGGTCGAGGCGGTGCAGGGCGGGCGCGAGTATTCCATCCGGGCCGAGAAGGTGGGCATGGCGGTCGCCGGCCACACCTCGGTGCTCGCCCACAAGGCGGGCCTGGGGAAACTCCCGATCGAGACGCACAAGCTGCAAGCCTATGTGTCCGAGCCGATCAAGCCCTTCCTCGACTGCGTGCTGGTCTATGGCAATGTCGGCCATTTCTACATCAGCCAGTCCGACAAGGGCGGCATGGTCTATGGCGGGCATCTCGACATGTATCCCTCCTACGCCCAGCGCGGGAACCTGCCGATCTACGAAGACGTGGCGGCCGCCTGCATGGCAGTCCTGCCGGCGCTCGGCCGGGTCAAGCTGCTGCGGCAATGGGCGGGGGTGATGGACATGTCGATGGACGGCTCGCCCTTCATCACGACAACCGACATCCCCGGCCTCTACCTCAACGCCGGCTGGTGCTATGGCGGGTTCAAGGCGACGCCGGGCTCGGGCTACTGCTTCGCGCACACCATCGCGAAGGACGCGGCCCACTGGGCGAACGAGAAGCTTACGCTCACCCGCTACCGCGAGGGCCGGCTGATCGACGAGGAGACCACCGGCCCCACCCCGAAGCTGCACTGATGGAGGCCCGGATGACGCGGCACGCGAGACCCCATCCCCTCCCCCATCCCCTCCCCACAAGGGGGAGG
>JAVVFE010000281.1:0-4512 GCA_032251175.1 Thermohalobaculum sp. | reverse complement strand
TCGTGCAGTTCCACCCCACCGGCATCTACGGCGCGGGCTGCCTGATCACCGAGGGCGCGCGCGGCGAAGGCGGCTATCTGACCAACTCGAAGGGCGAGCGGTTCATGGAACGCTATGCCCCCACCTACAAGGACCTCGCCTCGCGCGACGTGGTCTCGCGCTGCATGACCATCGAGATCCGCGAGGGCCGCGGCGTGGGCAAGGATGGCGACCACATCCACCTGCACCTCAACCACCTGCCGCCCGAGGTGCTGAAGCTGCGCCTGCCGGGGATTTCCGAGTCGGCGCGCATCTTCGCCGGCGTCGACCTGACCCGCGAGCCGATCCCGGTGCTGCCGACCGTGCACTACAACATGGGCGGCATCCCCTCGAACTACTGGGGCGAGGTGCTGAACCCGACGCCCGGGAACCCCGACGCCATCGCCCCCGGGCTGATGGCGGTGGGCGAGGCGGCCTGCGCCAGCGTCCACGGCGCGAACCGGCTCGGCTCGAACTCGCTGATCGACCTCGTGGTGTTCGGCCGGGCGGCGGCGATCCGCGCGGGCCAGGTGATCGACCGCACGGCCGCCGTGCCCACGCTCAATCCGGCTGCGGTGGACAAGGCGATGGACCGCTTCGACCGCCTGCGCCACGCGAACGGCCAGGCGCCGACCGCGGCGCTCCGGCTCAAGCTGCAAAAGGCGATGCAGGAGGACGCGGCCGTCTTCCGCACCGCCGAGACGCTGAAACAGGGCTGCGCGCGGGTGTCGGCCGTCTATGCCGAGGCCGCCGATGTCCGGGTGACCGACCGCTCGCTGGTCTGGAACTCGGACCTGATGGAGACGCTGGAACTCGGCAACCTGCTGCCCTGCGCCATCACCACCGTCTATGGCGCCGAAGCCCGGCAGGAGAGCCGCGGCGCCCATGCGCGCGAGGATTTCTCGGCCCGCGACGACGAGAACTGGCGCAAGCACACGCTGGCCACGGTGTCGGACGCGGGCGAGGTCACGCTCGCCTACCGCCCGGTCCATATCGAGCCCCTGACGCCCGAGAGCGAAGGCGGCATCCCCCTCAAGCGGATCGCGCCCAAGGCGCGCGTCTATTGAGGCGATGACCGGCGCCCCCGATCACGCGGCAGACGGGCGGGTGCGATGAGCATCGCCGCCCCCATCGTGTCCGCGCCCGGGCGGCGCTCGCCCGACGAGATCGCGGCGCTGCACCGCCACCGCGTCGAGAAGGCGATCGCCTGGTTCACCGCGGCCGCCGAGGGGCGCACGCCGCGGCTGTGCCCGATCTGCGGCTATCGCGGCGCGTTCTCGCCGGTGCGCTTCAAGGTCGAGACCTGGTGCCCGTCCTGCGATTCGCGCCCGCGCCACCGGCTCATGCGGCTGTGGATGGCGCGCGAGATGCGCCTGCCCCCCGGCGCCGAGGTGATCCACTTCGCCGCCGAGCCCTGGGTGCGCGAGGTGCTGGAAGCAGGCGGCGCGCACTACCGCACCGCCGACATCAACGACAAGTTCGAGCTGCAACTCGACATCACCGCGATGGACCTGCCCGACGCGTCCGCCGACATGATCATCGCCAACCATGTGCTGGAACATGTCGACGACCGCGCGGCGCTGGCCGAGATGCACCGCGTGCTGCGCCCCGGCGGGCAGGCGGTGCTCACCGTCCCGATGATCGAGGGCTGGGAGACGACGCACGAAGACCCCACGCTCGGGCAGGCCGCGCGGCGCCTGCACTATGGCGACCCCGACCACAGCCGCTTCTACGGGCGCGACATCCGCGACCGCATCCGCCGGGCGGGATTCGCGCTCGCGGAATTCGCGGCGGTCGAGCCGGACGTCTCGAAGCATGCCCTGCAACGGGGCGAACGGATATTCGTAGGCACGAAGCTCTGACGCCGCCCGCGGCAAACGGAGAGAGGATCGGACATGGTTGAACTCGCGCTGCCCAAGAACTCGCGCATCACGGTCGGCAAGACCTGGCCAAAGCCGCAGGGCGCCACCAACCTGCGCGCCTTCCGCATCTACCGCTGGGACCCGGATTCGGGCGAGACCCCGCGGGTCGACACCTATTACCTCGACCTCGACGACTGCGGGCCGATGGTCCTGGACGCGATCATCAAGATCAAGAACGAGATCGACCCGACCCTGACCTTCCGCCGCTCGTGCCGCGAGGGGATCTGCGGCTCGTGCGCGATGAACATCGACGGCATCAACACGCTCGCCTGCACCTACGGCCTCGACGAGATCAAGGGCGACGTCAAGATCTACCCGCTGCCGCACATGCCGGTGATCAAGGACCTGGTCCCCGACCTGACGCACTGGTATGCGCAGCACGCCTCGATCAAGCCCTGGCTCCAGACCTCGACGCCGGCCCCCGCGACCGAGTGGCGCCAGTCGATCGAGGACCGCGAGAAGCTCGACGGCCTCTATGAATGCGTGATGTGCGCCTGCTGCTCGACCTCCTGCCCCAGCTACTGGTGGAACGGCGACCGCTATCTGGGCCCGGCCACGCTGCTGCACGCCTATCGCTGGATCATCGACAGCCGCGACGAGGCCACGGGCGAGCGGCTCGACGACCTCGAGGACCCGTTCCGCCTCTACCGCTGCCACACGATCATGAATTGCGCCAAGACCTGCCCCAAGGGCCTGAACCCGGCCAAGGCGATCGCCGAGATCAAGAAGCTGATGGTCGAACGCCAGCTCTGACCCCCCGGTCCTGGCGCGGGCATGACCTGCGCCAGGACCGGCGCGCGCGCCGCGGGGCACGTTTGCGCGATCTGTGTCCCCCACGCTTCCCAACCTCCCGTTAAGGTTTTATTCACGATCACCGGCGCACTCTGGGGTCAAAATCGTGACGGGGAGGGGAGAATGATCGGCGGTCCCGTCGGCTTTGCCGAGGCGCAATCGGCATTGCGCGAAACCGTTCACTGCCACGGCGTCGCCATTCCGCTCGACCGCGCGGCGGGCCCGCGCATCGTGACGCCCGCAATCCTGTCGGCGATCCTGTCCGGCACCTACGAGGCCGACGAGGCCCGCTTCATCCCCGACATCGTCGAGCCGGGCGACCGCGTGCTGGAAATCGGCGCCGGCATCGGCGTGATCTCGACCCTGACCGCCCGCTGCCCCGAGGTCGAGCACATCGTCGCGGTCGAGGCCAATCCCCGCCTGATCCCCTTCATCCGCGAGGTGCACGCGCTCAACGGCGTCGAGCGGGTGACGGTGATGAATACCCTGCTCGCCCCCGGCGGCAGCGGCAGGGCGCCGTTCTACCTGCGGCGCGATTTCTGGATGTCGTCGATGTCGCCCGGCCCCGAGCCCTATGCCGAGCGCATCGAGGTCGAGGTGAGCGACCTCAACGCGCTGCTGCGGCGCGAGCGCATCAGCCTGGTGATCTGCGATGTCGAGGGGGCCGAGGCAGCGATCTTCTCGGGCGCCGATCTCGCCGGCGTCGACCGCATCTATGTCGAACTGCACGACCACCTGATCGGCATCGCCGGCATTGCCCGGCTGTTCGGCGACATGGCGGCGCAGGGGCTGGCCTATGATCCGCGCGCCTCGTCGCGGCATGTGGTGCTGTTCCGCCGCATCCGCGCCGACGAGCCCGCCCGCGCCTTCCGCGGCTGACCCCGCTCAGTCGCCGAAGGCCGCATCCGCCCGCGCGCCGACCCGCAGCCGGAACCCCTCGATCGCGCGGCGGTCGTCGGCGACCGCGGCGAGCCCGCCCAGATGCGCCAGCAGCAGGTCCAGCCGCGCCCGCACCCGGTAGTCGCCCTGCCCCGCCACCGCCACCGGCAGCACCGCGGCCTCGAGGAAGTCGCCCGCGCGCTTGGGCGGCAGCACCAGCCGCGCCACCCGTCCCGGCCCGCCCAGCACGTCGGGCGGCGGGCCCTCGGCGGCCAGGATCGCGATCCCCTCGGCCAGCCCGTTGAGGCAGGCGAGCGCGCTCGCCGGGTCGTTGATCCCGGGCGACAGCGCCCGCAGCGCCGCCTCGGACAGCGCCGCCGCCTCGTAATCCGCCCCCTCGGCCGGCACCCGCCGGTCGGCCAGTTCCACCAGCGCGGCAATGTCGCCCGCCGCCACCGCGCCGTCGGGATGCATCCCCAGCACCCGCGCCAGCGCCATGCCCGGCAACAGGTGGTCGTTCTCGCGCACCGCCAGCGCGATCACCAGATCGTGCCGCTCGGCCAGCGCGACCAGCCCGGCATGGTCGATCCGCGCGACATGGCCCGCCTCGCCCGCGCGGATCACCGCGGCGCCGGCCAGCTCCTCGTCCAGCACCGCGCGCGCGGCCCCCGGCAGACGCAGCGCGGTGCAGCCCGCCGGCCCCGCGATCAGCCGCCGCACCGCGCCGGTGAACGCGCCCGCCAGCCGCGCCACCATCTCGTCGCTGCGCATCACCCGCGTCATGCGGTGCGCGAACAGCACCACCGCCGCCAGCGTGCCCGCCGCCAGCGCCAGCGCCAGCGGCACCGCTATGTCGAACCGCCGCGGCGCCGCATCGTCGGCCAGCGCCAGCGAGATCGCC
>JAVVFE010000280.1:0-4558 GCA_032251175.1 Thermohalobaculum sp. | reverse complement strand
GCTGGCCCGCCACCTCGACGGCGCCGGCGAGCACATAGACGGCGCGGTCCTCGTGGTCGTCGGGCATCGGCAGCAGGGCGCCGGCATCGAGCCGGGCATCGGCGTAGAACATCTCCGAGAAGGTCTTCACCGGCGCCCGCGCACCATAGGCGGTGCCGAGGATCAGGCGCACCGACGTGCCCTCGGCCTCGATGACCGGCAGGGCCTCGCGCGGCTGATGCTCGAAGCCCGCGTCCGCGTCCTCGGCCGCCTCGGGCAGCGCCACCCAGGTCTGGATGCCGAACAGCGGCTTTCGCGGCTTCGCCCGTTCGGCGGCGCCCGTCCGCTCGGAATGGGTGATGCCGCGGCCGGCGATCATCCAGTTCACCGCGCCCGGCGTGATCTCCATCGAGGTGCCCAGGCTGTCGCGGTGATGGATCGCGCCGTCGAACAGATAGGTGACGGTGGCAAGCCCGACATGCGGGTGCGGGCGCACGTCGATGCCCTGGTCGGTCAGGAACTCGGCCGGGCCCATCTGGTCGAAGAAGATGAACGGCCCGACCATCTGCCGGCGCGCGGCCGGCAGCGCGCGGCGCACCTCGAAGCCGCCGATGTCGCGGGCGCGGGGGATGATGACGGTCTCGATCCGGTCGATCTCGGCGCCGGTGGGGCAGTGGGGGGAAAGGGCGGGGTTCCAGGACATCGGCGCGCTCCTGCGGGTTTCGCGGGGGCGAGTATAGCCTAACGCGCGCCCGCCCGCGATGCCGGCGCGGGGCAGGGGGCAGGAACGCGGGCGTGCAGGGGTGCGGCGCGCAGGCGGCGCCGACCGGGCGCTCCGCTCGGCCGCATGGCTCCCGATCGTCCTGGCCCCGGCCGTCGCCGTCCGGCTGCGCGCTCAGCGCACCGCCGCGGGCGGCACCACCTCGCGGCCCGGCGTCTTGGGCTCGTCGTCGACCAGCTCGTCGGGGAAGCCCGGGGCGGTGACCGACAGGCCCGTCGCCTCCTCGATCCGGCGGATGATCTGGTCCGACTGCTCGTGCGGCCCGTAGCGCCGGGCGCCGTCCTCGAACACCTTGATCAGCAGCGGGTTGAGGTCGAGCGGCACGCCGGTGCGGTCGGCGATGGCCTGGAACAGGCCGATGTCCTTGAGAACAAGCTGCATGGTGAAGTCGATCTGGCGCGAGCCCGACAGGACCAGCTTGCTTTCGGTCTCGTGGGTGAAGGAATTGCCCGACGAGATCCGGATCGCCTCGTAGGTGGTGCCCAGATCCATGCCCGCGGCCTTCATCACCGCGAGCGCCTCGCACAGCGAGACCAGGTTCGCGGTCGCCAGCACGTTGGTCATGACCTTGAGCGTCGAGGCGGTGCCGAGCGGCCCGCAATGCAGGATGTCGCCACCCATCAGCCCGAGGATCGGCAGCAGGCGGTCGAACACCGCCCGCTCGCAGCCCGCGAGGATCGCGATGTTGCCCGAGGCCGCGCGGTGCACGCCCCCGGTGACGGGGCAGTCGGCGGCGTGGCCGCCTGCGGCCGCGACCTTGGCGCCGATCCGGCGAACCTCGGCGGCGTCGGTCGTCGACATCTCGACCCAGATCGCGCCGGGGCGCAGCGCCGCGAGCACGCCGTCCGCCCTCTCCATCACCGCGGCCGAGGCGGCGGGCGAGGGCAGGCAGGTGACGATCAGGTCGCACTCGGCTGCCATCGCTGCCGGGCTCTCGGCCCATGTCGCCCCCGCAGCGAGGAGCGGCGCGCCCGCCGTCCGGTCGAGGTCGCGCACGCAAAGCTCAATGCCGCCGCGCAGCAGCGAGGCCGCAAGTTTTCCCCCGACATTGCCGAGGCCGATAAATCCGGTCTTCATTGAACGATCCCCTGATCCGACGTTTGCGCGACGCTAGCGCGTCTTGGCCGTGGCCGGCTTGGCGGTAAGCGACGGCGGATGTCTCTGGCAGGCCAGCCCGGACTGTGATGGACGCGCAGCGACCGCTATGACACGGCGCTATCGGCCGCTATCATCCGCTGCATGAGACGGTTGCTGATCGCCATGCTGCTTGCGGGCTGCGCCACGGCCAAGGGCTACGAGACGATGCTCGAGGGCTGGATCGGCGTGTCCGAGCGCGAACTCGTGGCCGGCTGGGGGGTGCCGGAGTCGGTCTACGAGGCCGATGGGGCGCGGTTCCTGCAATACGCCGACAGCCAGGTCTATGGCGGCGTCGATCCCGGCTATGTCTCGGTCCTGGGCGGCGGCGTCTATACCGGGATCGGCGTCACGCGGGTCTACACGCGGAACTGCGAGACGACCTTCACGCTCGAGGACGGCAGGGTCACCGCCTGGCGCTACAAGGGCAGCGGCTGCCGGGCCTGACCGCGCTCGGCGCGCGGCAGGTGTGGTGCCGCCCGCGGGCGCGCCGGTGGCGACCCCGGGCCGCCTGAGGTCGGGCGTCGGCGCCGCGCCCCCCCCTGCGGGCCCGCCTCAGAAATCGGTGGGCGCGCCGCCCTCGGCCTTGCGCCGCGCCACGAAGGTGTCGAGTTCGTCGCGGATGCCCTGGTCGATCGCGGGCGGCTCGAACTCGGCGAGGATCTGCTTCCAGATCCGGTTCGCGCGCTCGGGCGTCTGGATGGCGCCGCTCTCCTCCCAGGTCTCGAAATTGCGCCAGTCCGACAGGAAGGGGGCGTAGAAGGCGGTCTCGTAGCGGCTCTGGGTGTGCTCGGCGCCGAAGAAGTGGCGCTGGCTTGGCGGCATCGCATCGACCGCGCGGATCGCCTCGACCGCGAGGTCGTCCTCGGTCACGCTGATCGGCCGGTTGTAGGCCATCACCTGCTGCAGCGTCTCGCAGTCCATCACGAACTTCTCGAACGAGGCGCAGAGCCCGCCCTCGAGCCAGCCTGCCGCGTGGTAGACGACGTTGGCGTGGCCGGTGACGCAGGCCCAGAGCGAGAACGCGCTCTCCCACGCCGCCTGGGCGTCGGGGCAGTTGGCGGCGCAGGCGTTCGAGGCGCGCATCGGCAGGCCGTAGAAGCGTGCCATCTGGCCCGACATCTGGGTCGCGCGCATGTATTCGGGCGTGCCGAAAGCGGGCGCGCCGGAGCGCATGTCGACATTCGAGGTGAACGAGCCCATCACCACCGGCGCGCCGGGGCGGATGTGCTGGAGCAGCACGATCGCCGCCAGCGCCTCGGCCGTCTGCTGGGCGATGGCGCCGGCAAGCGTGACCGGGGCCATGGCGCCCGCCAGCGTGAAGGGCGTCACGATCACCGGCTGGCCGCGCGCCGCCAGCCGCATCGCGCCGTCGAGCATCGGCCAGTCGTGCTTGAGCGGCGAGGTCGAGTTGATGTTGGTGTACATCCGCGGTGTCGCCTCGAATTCGGCATGGCTGAGGCCGCCGGCGATGCGGACCATCTCCATCGCGTCCTCGACCCGCTCGGTGCCCAACGAGTAGGCGTGCACCACCTTGTCGCCCAGCACCAGCTTGTCGCGGATGCAGTCGAGGTGGCGGACCGCGGGGTGGATGTCGACCGGCTCGACCGGGTAGCCGCCCAGCATGTGGATGCAGTTGAAATACTGGCTGAGGCGGATGAGGTTGCGGAAATCCTCCATGCTGCCGGCCCGCCGGCCGCGGTCGAGGTCCGAGCAGTTGGGCGGCGAGGAGACGTTGACGAAGACCTGCGCCCGGCCGCCGATCTCGACCCGCCGATCGGGGTTGCGCGGCGTGATGGTGAAGCGCGGGGGCGCTTTCGCGACCAGCGCGCGGACCATGTCGCGGTCCATCTTCACGCGATCCGAGCCCTCGCGCACATCGGCGCCGGCGGCCTTGAGGTGGCGCCGTGCCTCGGGGTGCAGGAAGTCGATGCCGATTTCCTCGAGAACGCGCATCGCGGCGTTGTCGATGGCGGCGACGCCTTCCGGCGAAAGTGGCTCGACCGGCGCGTCGGTGAGCTGCGGGATCGTCCAGTCGAGCTGCCTGAGCCCGCCGCCGCCACGCCGC
The DNA here is from genome assembly GCA_032251175.1 of Thermohalobaculum sp. Taxonomy (GTDB): domain Bacteria; phylum Pseudomonadota; class Alphaproteobacteria; order Rhodobacterales; family Rhodobacteraceae; genus Thermohalobaculum. Next base: position 596 of record JAVVFE010000280.1, on the reverse strand, counting down.
CGCTGTCCTGCCCGCCCGCCTGCGCGCCGCGCGCGTCCGCCGTCGCCTGTCGTGTCGTCGTGATCCATCGCGTCGTCTCCCTGTCGCCCCGACAATGGGGCGCTGTCGCGGGCAAATGCGCGCGCGGATGCGTCACGCGCTGTCGCGATTCTGTTGCGGGTTGCGGTGTGGCGGCAGGCTGCCCTGGCGCGTGCGCTCAGCCCAGCCGGTCGAGCAGCGCGGGCAGATCGGCGATCGAGGGCAGGATATGGTGGGCGTGCGGCGCCAGATCCGCCGCCACTGCCGGCCCGGTCAGCACGCCGACGGCGAGGGCTGCGCCCGCGGCCGGGACCATCTCGAGATCGTGGCGGCTGTCGCCGACCATCACCACGCTGGCGGGCGGGATGCCGGCGCAGCGCGCGAAGGCGAGCAGCATGTCGGGCGCGGGCTTGAGCGCGTGGCCGCTGTCGTAGCCGGCGATGAAGCCGAATCGGTCGAGCGCGCCGGTGGCATGAAGCTGGACGCGCGCGCCCTCCTCGGTGTCGTGGGTCGCGACGCCCAGTGCGAAGCCGCGGGCGATCAGCCGGTCGAGCAGCCCCGGCAGGTCGGGCACGGCG
>JAVVFE010000279.1:0-4567 GCA_032251175.1 Thermohalobaculum sp. | reverse complement strand
CGGGGCCCGAAGGCGGCCCCGGGTCGGGCCCGGGGCCCGGGGCCAATGGCGGCGTGCCATGGCTGAGATCCGCATACCCGAGGATGGGCGCCTTGCCCGCAACATCCTCTACTTCGCCCGCACCTTGCGCGCCGCCGGGTTGCCGGTGGGGCCGGGCCGCGTGGTCGATGCAGTGAAGGCGGTGGCGGTGGGCGGGTTCGAGTACCGCGCCGATTTCTACCACACGCTGGCCGCCTGCTTCCTGAGCCGCCCCGAACAGCGCGCGGTGTTCGACCAGTGCTTCCACATGTTCTGGCGCGACCCGCAGATGCTGGAAAAGGCGATGGGCCTGCTGCTGCCCGAGATCAAGGTCGCCCCCGAGGAGCGCGAGACCCAGCCGGCCGAGAGCCGCGCGGCCGAGGCGATGACCCGCGGCGCCACCAAACCGCCGCCGCCGGTCGGGGAGGATGGCGAGGAGGTCGAGATCGACGCCCGCCTGACGATGTCGACCGAGGAGCGCCTCGCCACCCGCGATTTCGAGCAGATGACCGCGGCCGAGATCGCCGAGGCCCGGCGCGCCATTGCCCGCCTGTCGCTGCCGGTGCGCCCGATCGCCTCGCGCCGGGTGCGGCCGGCGGCGCATGGCCACCTGCCCGACTGGCGCGCCACGATGCGCAAGGCGATGCGCCGCGGCGGACAGGTGCGCGAGTTCGCTCGGGCGAAGCGGCGCGAGCGGTATCCGGCGCTGGTCTGCCTGTGCGACATCTCGGGCTCGATGGCGGGCTACAGCCGGATGCTGCTGCATTTCCTGCACGCGGCGGCGAACGCCAAGGGGGCGGGCTGGGCGAAGGTGCATGCCTTCACCTTCGGCACGCGGCTGACCAACATCACCCGCTATCTGGCCGAGCGCGACGTCGACGAGGCGCTGAAGCGCGCCGGGCGCGAGGTGCAGGACTGGGAGGGCGGCACCCGCATCGGCGCCTGTCTCGACGCCTTCAACCGCGACTGGTCGCGCCGCGTGCTGGGTCAGGGGGCGGTGGTGCTGCTGATCACCGACGGGCTGGAACGCGACGACCCCGAGCGGCTGGGCCGCGCGACCGAGCGCCTGTCGCTGTCGTGCCGCAAGCTGATCTGGCTGAACCCGCTGCTGCGCTGGGACGGGTTCGAGGCGAAGGCCGCGGGGGTGCGCGCCATCCTGCCCCATGTCGACAGTTTCCGCGCGACTCATTCGATCGAGAGCCTGCGCCAGTTGGCCGAGGCGCTGAGCCGCCCAGACGATCAGGGCGACAAGGCGCGGCTGCTCGCAACCATGCGCTGATCGACGCGGCCGGGGCCTGCGCCGACTGTCTCATAACGGAACGGTTCGATAACACCTGTGGCGCGGCCCGCCCCGCCGCGGCCTTAAATCGGGCATGCCCGTCCGCCAGCATTTACCATGATGCCGGGCGTCCCCGGAACCCGCGCGACAGACGCGGTGCGACGCATCGGCCGGGGTCGAGAGGGGTTGAACATGACCGATCTTCAGACGGTGGAATTGGGTAGCCTGCTGGTGCTGTCGCTGCTGTGGTATGGCTCGATCGCCCGGATGGTGGTGCTGCGCCGGGCGAGCCTGATCCGGCCGTCGGTGACTATGGTGCTGTGCGCGGCGCACTTGGCGGGGATGGCCGCGCTGTTGAACGCCATGCCGGCGGGCGCGGCGCTCGATCCGATCTTCTGGGTCTATGCCGGCAATCTGCTGGTCGTGTTCGTCGATCTGCGGCTGACCGCCCGGATCGCGTGCCGCCAGCGCGAGGCGCCGGACGCGGTGCTGCGCCGCCGCCTCGCGACCGCCTGAGATCGCCTCGCGCCCGGGAATTGGCGGCGTCCGGATGAGGGGCGCCCGCAGCTCAGGCCGCGGGCGCTTGGGGCTCTCGCGTCAGGTGACCGGTCTTGATCCAGACCGTCGCGCCCCCGGGTCCGGCGATGGCGTCGAGCCGGGCACCTTTCGGCAGGCGCAGCCAGCCTTGCGGGCCGAAGTGCTCGCCGCCCTCGGCAAATCCGCCGGCGATCACCAGAAGCTCGGCCCCGCCGGGCAGGCCCGTGCCGATCCGGGCGCCGGGCGCCCAGCGTTCCAGCCGCACATCCTCGCGCGCGTCGCGGTGCAGCGGCGCGATCTCGACGCCGGGGCGCGCCGGATCGGGGGCGAAGCGTTGCGCGCCCGGCAGCACGCGGACCTCGGTCCGGTCGTCGGGCGCCATCTGCCACAGCTTGACGAAGATCGTGCAGCCGGGCGCCGAGGCCGGCGTGTGGTGCGAGGTCGGCGGGTTGCGCACATAGCTGCCGGTGGGGAAGTCGCCGGTCTCGTCCTGGAAAACGCCGTCGAGCACCAGGTATTCCTCGCCCCCACCATGGGTGTGCGCGGCGAAGGCCGAGCCGGGGGCAAAGCGCACGATGGTGGTGGCGCGCGCCACCTCGTCGCCGATGCGGTCCAGCATCCGGCGCTCGACCCCCGCGGCGGGCGAGGGGGTCCAGGGCGTGCGGTCGGGGTGGACGGCGGCGCGGCGGCTGAAATCGGCATTGACGCGCATCGGGGCCTCCTGCGTTCGGGTGGTGCGGACATAAGGTGCGCAAGCGCCGCGCGATGTCCAGACCACGCAGCCCTGCGCGACGCCGCGCCCGCCCGCGCCTCTTGCCATCGGGCGTCGCATGGCGCACCTGTTGGGCAGCCACGCCCGGGACGCCTGACGCCGGGCAGGAGGACACGCATGGCCATCACCGATCACGACCGCATCCCGGAAATCGCGCTGGACTGGCAGCGCGCGGGCAAGGGTGCGGCGCTTGCAACCGTGGTCGAGACCTGGGGCTCGGCGCCCCGGCCGGTGGGTGCGCAGCTCGCGATTTCGGGGGAAGCGGAGATCATGGGCTCGGTCTCGGGCGGCTGCGTCGAGGGCGCGGTGGTGGTCGAGGCGCTGGAGGCGTTGGAGGACGGGCGCTGCCGCATCCTGGAATTCGGCGTATCGAGCGAGGAAGCCTTTGCCGTGGGCCTCGCCTGCGGCGGCACCATCCGGGTGATGGTCGAACCCGTGGCCAGGGGCTCGGGCATGCCCGCGGCGCTGCTGGCCGATCTGGTCGCCGCCCGCGCGGCGCGCCGTCCCGTGGCGGTGGCGACCGACACCGCCGCCTGGACGCGGCGGCTGGTGGGCTATGCCGAGGCGCCGGGGCGGCTCGATGCCGACCGTTCGGGCTTCCTCGAGGAAGCGCCCGCAACCTTCCTCGCGGTCCACAACCCGCCGCTGCGGCTGGCGGTGGTGGGGGCCGCGCATATCGCCCAGCCGCTGACGCTGATGGCGCGGGTCGCGGGCTATGACGTGACGGTGATCGACCCGCGCGAGGCGTTTGCCTCCGAAAGCCGCTTTCCGGGCGAGGCGATCAGCCACGACTGGCCCGACGCGGCGCTGGCGGCGCATGGGCTCGACCTGCGCACGGCGGTCGTCACGCTGTCGCACGATCCCAAGATCGACGACCCCGCGCTCAGGGCCGCGATCCGGTCCGGGGCGTTCTATATCGGCGCGCTGGGCTCGACCCGGACCCATGCGAAGCGGGTCGAGCGGCTGCGCGCCGACGGTTTCACCGAGGCCGAGATTTCCCGGATCGAGGCGCCGATCGGCCTCGACATCGGCGCGAAGTCGCCCGCCGAGATCGCGGTCGCGATCCTCGCCCAGATGACCGAGCGGCTGCGCCGCCCAGCAACGCGCCCGGGCCTGCGGGCGGCCGAGGCACCGCGCCGGGCCGCCGGGGGGCAGGGGTGAAGTTCGGCCGCCTCAGGCTGGCCGAGGCCGGGGGCGCGATCCTCGCCCATTCGCTGGGCCTGCCGGACGGCAAGCTGAAGAAGGGCACCCGGCTGGGCTCGGCCGAGCTTGCGCGGCTGGCGGCGGCGGGGCTGGCCGAGGTGATCGCGGCCCGGCTGGAACCCGGCGACCTGGCCGAGGACGAGGCGGCGGCGCGGATCGGCGCGGCGCTGGCGCCGGACCCGGCGGCGCTGGGGCTGACGCGCTCGGCCCCCTTCACCGGGCGGCTGAACCTGCATGCGGCGACGGGCGGGGTGGCCGGGATCGACGCCGCAGCGGTGGCCGCGATCAACGCGGTCGACGAGGCGGTGACGCTGGCGACGCTGCCCGACCGAGCGCGCGTGGCCGCGCGCCAGATGGTGGCGACGGTCAAGATCATCCCCTATGCCGCGCCCGCGGCCGCGGTCGCCCGGATCGAGGCGCTGATCGCCGCGCATGGCGCGCCGGTGCTGCGCGTCCATCCGCTGGCGCGCGCCTCGGCCGGCCTGATCCTGACCCGGGTCGCGGGGATGAAGCCCGCGCTGGTCGAGAAGGGCGCCGAGGCGGTGCGCGCGCGGCTGAGGGCGCTGGGCATCCGGCTGGCGGGCGAGGCGGTGGTCGATCACGACGAGGCGGTCCTTGCCGCGGCGCTGGCGACCGTGCCGGGCGAGATGGTGCTGATCCTGACCGGCTCGGCCACCTCGGACCGGGGCGATGTAGGGCCGGGGGCGCTGGTCGCGGCGGGCGGGCGGCTCACGCGCTTCGGCATGCCGGTCGATCCA
>JAVVFE010000278.1:0-4575 GCA_032251175.1 Thermohalobaculum sp. | reverse complement strand
ATCGACCGGCTGATGATGGGCATGGCGCGCACCTTCGGGATCGGGCGCCAGGCGATCGGCTCGGGGCAGGGGACCGGGCGCAGCTATTTCCTGACCCGGCTGCTGGGCGGCGTGATCTTCCGCGAGGCGGGGCTGGTCTCGGCCGACGACCGGGTCGAGCGGCGCTATCGCTGGGTGCTGCGCGGTGCAGCGGCGGCGGCGGTGCTGGTGCTCGCCGCCTTCGGCGCGCTGTGGACGATGAGCTTCCTCGGCAACCGCGCGCTGATCGCGGATGCGTCCGAGAAGGTCGGCGAGTATCGCACGCTGGTCGCCGGCATCCCGGGCAGCCCGATCGCCGACGCCGACATCCCGAGCGTGGTGCCCGCGCTCAACATCCTGCGCGACATGCCCGGCAACCCGGCGCAGGGCGACCCGGAGCCGCCGACCGATCTGACCTGGGGGCTCTATCAGGGCGGCGCGGTGGGGACCGAGGCCGCGCAGACCTATCGCGGCGCGCTCAACCAGCTTCTGCTGCCGCGCCTGCTGTTCCGGCTGGAACAGCAGATGCAGGCCAACATGAACAACACCGACCTGCTCTACGAGGCGCTCAAGATCTACATGATGCTGGGGCTTCAGGGGCCGATGGATCAGGGCCTGGTGAAGAAATGGATGTCGATCGACTGGCAACTGGGCTTCCCGGGCCAGGACCAGATGCGCGCCGACCTCGCGGGGCATCTGGACGCACTGCTGTCGCAGCCGATGCGCGAGATCGCGCTGAACGGCCCGCTGGTCGACCAGATCCAGGGCCTGCTGTCGGAAACGCCGCTGGCGCAGCGGATCTACAACTCGATCACGCAAAGCCCGCGCGCCCGCGAGGTGCCGCAGTTCCGCCTGACCGAGGTCGGCGGGCCCGCCACCTCGCGCGTTCTGGTGCGCTCGTCCGGCGCGCCGCTCAGCGACGGAGTCGAGGGCATCTTCACCTATGACGGCTTCCACAAGGTGTTCCTGCCCGAGGCGCTGGAGGTCGCCGCCCGGTTGCAGAGCGAAAGCTGGGTGCTGGGCCCGCGCGGGCAGGCCGAGACCACGCCGGCGAACCTCGCGCGCCTCAGCCGCGATGTGCTCGACCTCTATTACAACGACTATGTGGCGAAGTATGACGCGCTCTTGGCCGATATCGACATCGTGCCGATGGAAAGCCTGAGTCACGCGGTCGAGGTCACCAACGTGCTGTCGGGCCCGACCTCGCCGATCCGCAACATCCTGGTCGCGGTGTCGGACGAGACCAGGCTGACCCAGCCCAAGCGCGGCAGCATCGACGTGTCGAGCGCGGCCGAGGGCGCCACGGGGTTTGCGGTCGACGAGGCGATCTCGGCACTCGACTCGCGCACGCAGGCGCTGTTCGAGGCGATCGGCTCGGCCTCGCCGGTCACCGCGGGCGGGCCGCCGCCCAAGCCCGGCGCCTATGTCGAGCAGCGCTTCGAGTGGCTGCACACCCTGACGGGCGGGGCCGAGGGCGCGCCCTCGGAACTCGACGGGCTGATCGAGACGATGACCGAGGTCTATCGCGAACTGAACCGCATGTCGCTGGGCCAGACCAGCGGGGCGAGCGTGCTGAGCCAGGCCGGAGCCGAGGGCGGGGCCGCGGCGCGCTTGCAGGCCGCGACCGGGCGGGTGCCGGGGCCGATGCAACGCTGGGCGAACCAGGTCGCCTCGGGGTCGTCCGGCATCGCGGTGGGCGGCGCGCGCTCGGGGCTGAATGCACAGTGGCAGGCCAAGGTCTACCCGTTCTGCGAGAAGGCGCTGAACGGGCGCTATCCGTTCGACCGCGCCGCCACGGCCGACGTGACGTTGCAGGACTTCGCACGCCTGTTCGGACCGAACGGCCTGATCGACAGTTTCTTCAACGAAAACCTGATCACCTTCGTCGATACCTCGTCGAACCCGTGGCGCTGGAAGCGGGTGAACAACGCCGATCTGGGCATTTCCGCCTCGGTGCTGGGGCAGTTCCAGGCGGCGGCCGAGATCCGCGACAGCTTCTTCCTCGCGCCCGGCATGCCGTCGATCACCTTCGACCTGACGCCGGTCGCGCTCGACCCCAATGCCGAGCAGGTGGTGGTCGAGATCGAGGGGCAGGAGCTGATCTATGCCCACGGCCCCCCGCAGGTCACGCCGCTGACCTGGCCGGGCAAGGCGGGCGGGCGCACCCGCGTGGCCTTCGCGCCCGAGCAGTCGGGCATCGAGAACGCGATGATGCGCGAAGGACCGTGGGCGTGGTTCCGCCTGCTGGACGCGGCCGAGGTGCGGCGCACCAACGTCTCGGACCGCAGCCGGCTGATCTTCAACATCGGCGGGCGGATCTCGGTCTGGCAGCTTCGGGCGGGCTCGGCGCTCAACCCGTTCTCGCTGCCGGCGCTGCGCAGCTTCCGCTGTCCCAAATCGCTCTGACCGCCGGGGGATGGGGGTGGGGGGCTTCGGATACTACGGCAAGATCCCGGCGCAGGGCGATTTCCTGCGCCGCGGGCTGACGCCGGGCTTTGTCGAGCCCTGGGACCGCTGGCTGCAGGCGCTGATGCTGTCGGGCCGCGCGAGCCTGGGGGCGGGCTGGCAGGATGCCTATTTCTCGGCCCCGATCTGGCGCTTCGCGCTGCCCGGCGGGGTCTGCGGGCCGGCGGCGGTGGCGGGCGTGCTGATGCCCAGCGTCGACCGGGTGGGCCGCCAGTTTCCGCTGACCCTTGCCGCCGAGATCGAGGCGCCATCGGCGCTGGCGGCCTACCGCGCGGCCGCGCCCGCCTTTGGTGCGCTCGAGGAGGCGGCGCTGGCGATGCTCGACGACGGTGCGGCGCGCGAGATGCTCGAGCGCCGCCTCGGCGCCGTCGCGCCGGGGCCGGTGCCGGGCGAGGTGGCAGCGCATCAGGTCGCGGGGGCGCTGTGCCTCGCCGGGGCCGAGGCGCCGCTCGCCGACCTGCTGGCCGGGGCCGCGCTCGCGGCACGCCCGCCGGGCGCCACGCTGTGGCTCGCGACAGTCGACGGCGCCAGCCGCGCGATGACCTGCACCGGCCTGCCGCAGGGCGATGCCCTGATGCGTGGCCTCGTCGATCTGGGCGCCCCCGTCTGGTCGGGCGGCGCCGGGGCGGCGATCACGGGAGACCTCTGGCCATGATCCTTCCCCCCACGGACGGCACGCTGCGCTACAGCGCGCGCACCCATGTCGGCAATGTCCGGCGCGTGAACGAGGACGCGCTGATCGCGCTGCCCGAGATCGGCCTGTGGGCGGTGTCGGACGGCATGGGCGGGCACGCCGCGGGCGACTTCGCCAGCCAGACGGTGACCGAGGCGCTGGCCACCCTGCCGATGGATCTGCCGCCCGGCGAGTTGATGCGCGCGGTGCGCGATGCGATCCAGGCGGCGCACGAGATCATCGCCGCCGAGGCCGAGCGCCAAGGCGGCGTCACGATCGGCGCGACGGTGGTGGTGCTGCTGCTGGCGGGCGAGCATTTCGTCTGCCTGTGGGCCGGCGACAGCCGGCTCTACCGCTATCGCGGTGGCACCGTCACGATGCTGAGCCACGACCATTCGGTGGTGGCCGAGCTGGTCGAGGCCGGCCGCCTGACCTGGGCCGAGGCCGAGCGCCACCCGCAGGCCAGCGCGATCACCCGCGCCGTGGGCGTGGGCGACGAACTCGAGATCGACAAGCGCCGCGGCGACGTGCTGCCGGGCGACCGCTTCCTGCTGTGCTCGGACGGGCTGAGCCGCTACGCCGACGAGCGCCTGATCGCCGAGGTGCTGGGCTCGGCCCCGATCGAGACGGTCTCGGATGCCCTGCTTGCCCTCGCGCTCGATGGCGGGGGGGCCGACAACATCTCGATCATCGTGGTGGACGCGGCCTGAGCGGGCCGCCGGAACAGTGGGGTTGATCGGGCAGCATGGCGTGCTTCTGTCACATGGCGGCCGAGTCGGTGCGCAACCGCTTCACCGTGGCGCCGGTCATCGCGATGCCGTCGGCCCCGATCCAGATGCGGATGGCCGCGGCCATCCCCAATCTGGGCGCAGCCGACCGCCCGGACCTCGCAATGGCGATGGCGATGGCGCCGATGCGCACCCCCGACGTCACGCTGGGTGGCGGGCCGCTCGCGCAGATGTCGATGATGCTGACGGCGGCGATGGGCAATTTCACGCTCGACGACGTGCCGACGCTGGAGTTCGAACTTGAGCAGGCGGCGCAGAGCGTCCAGCGCAATGTCTGGCCGCGGCTGGCCGCGCTCGCCTCGCTGAAGCTCCAGCCGCTGCTCAATTACGCGATGGCCGCGCGGCTCTCGCTCGATCTCAGCGACATGGGGCTCGATCCGTTCACGGCCACGCCCGGAGATATTCCGCCGCCGCCCGCGACCAGCGATTTCCGCTTTGGCCTGACGCCGCCGCAACTCAAGCTGGGGCGTCTGCTGGCAGGCTTGCCGCCGCTGATGAAGCTGGACGAGGCGCTTGCCACCCCGCCGCTGGGCGAGCCCGGGGCGATGCAGGCCATGCAGAACCGGCTGACGAACCTGTCGCGCATGTCGCCGCCGACGATGTCGATCCCGCTGCCGATGATCCTCAAGC
>JAVVFE010000277.1:0-4597 GCA_032251175.1 Thermohalobaculum sp. | reverse complement strand
ACGCGGCCTTCGGCGGCGTGGTGCCCGAGATCGCAGCCCGCGCCCATGCCGAGCGGCTGGACCTGGTGGTGTGCCGGGCGCTGGCCGAGGCCGGGCTGGGGCTTGGCGCGATCGACGCCATCGCGGTCACGGCCGGGCCCGGGCTGATCGGCGGGGTGCTGGCGGGGGTGATGGCGGCGCGCGGGATCGCGGCGGGTTCGGGCAAGCCGCTGGTCGGGGTCAACCATCTGGAGGGCCACGCGCTGACGCCGCGGCTGACGGACGGGGTGGGCTATCCCTACTTGTTGCTGCTGGCCTCGGGCGGGCATTGCCAGTTGATCGCGGTCGAGGGGCTGGGTCGGTATCAGCGCCTGGGCTCGACCATCGACGACGCGCCGGGCGAGGCGTTCGACAAGGTGGCGAAGATGCTTGGCCTGGGCTTTCCCGGCGGGCCCGAGGTCGAGCGCCGCGCGGCCTCGGGCGACCCGGCGCGGTTTGCATTTCCCCGCCCGCTGCTGGACCGCCCCGGCGCCGAGATGAGCTTCTCGGGGCTCAAGACCGCGGTGGTGCGGGCGCGCGACCGGCTGGTGGCGGCGCAGGGCGGGCTGTGGCTGCGCGACGTGGCCGATCTGTGCGCGGGCTTTCAGGCAGCGGTGGCGGACGTGCTGGCGGAAAAGACCGCGCGTGCCATGCGGGCGTTCCGCGCACGCCACCCGGGGGTGGCGGCGCCGGTGATCGCGGTGGCGGGCGGGGTTGCCGCCAACCGGGCGCTGCGCGCGGGGCTGGAGGGTGCCGCGCGCGCCGGGGGTTTCACCGCGGTCGCGCCGCCGCTGACGCTCTGCACCGACAACGCCGCGATGATCGCCTGGGCGGGGGCCGAGCACCTGATCGCGGGCGAGGCGCCCGGCCCCGTCACCGCGCGCCCGCGCTGGCCGTTGGACGGCGAGGCGGCGCCGGTGATCGGTTCGGGCCGCAAGGGCGCCAAGGCCTGACTGCGGGCTTGCGGGCCGCGCGCCGATCGCGCAATGAAGGCCGCGAACGGGAGGGAGGACACCATGCTCTACGCCATCATCTGCATCGACAAGCCCGGCTCCATCGAGGTGCGCAAGGCAAACCGCGACGCGCATCTGGCGCATATCCGCGGCACCGGCGGCGCGATCCAGCAGGCCGGCCCCTTCCTCGACGCGGCGGGCGAGATGTGCGGCTCGCTGCTGATCTATGACGCCCCCGACCGCGCCGCGGTCGAGGCCTGGTGCGCGGCCGATCCTTACGCGATTGCGGGGCTGTTCCAGTCGGTCGAGATCCGCGCCTGGAAGCGCGTGATCGGCTGAGGCGATGGCGGGCGCGGGCGAGCAGGCAGCGTTCGAGCGGTTCGCCGCCGTCCTTGCCGACCCCGCGAGCCATGGCGGCGCAGCGGTAGAGCGGATCGACACCCACACCGCGGCCGTGTTCCTGGCGGGCGAGCGGGCGTGGAAGCTGCGCCGCCCGGTCGATTACGGATTCCTCGACTATTCGACGCGGGCGAAGCGCCGGGCCTCGGCCGAGCGCGAGATCGCCGAGAATTCGCGCACCGCGCCGGGGCTTTATCTCGGCCTGGGCGGGATCGGGGACGATGGCGGGCTGGGCCTGATCGCGCCGCCTGCGCCCGAGGGGGCGGAGCCCGTGGTGCTGATGCGCCGCTTCGACGCCGCCGGGCTGTTCGACCGGATGGCCACCGAAGGACGGCTCGACGCGGGGCTGATGCAGGCGACCGGCCGCGTGGTGGCCGAGATGCACCTTGGCGCCGCCGCCCGCCCCTGCCTGCGCCCGCTGCCCGATCTTGCGCTGGCCGAGGTGAGCGCGATCGACCGGCTCGTCCCGGTGATCGGCGAGGCGGCGGGGGCGGTGGCGCGCCTGTTGCGCACGCACGGGCGGCGGCTGGCGCCGATGGCGGCAGCACGGCCGGCCCGGCGCTGCCATGGCGATCTGCATCTGCGCAACATCGTGCTGTGGCAGGGCCGCCCGGCGCCGTTCGACTGTATCGACTTCAACGACGAGCTGACCGATATCGACCCGCTCTATGACCTTGCCTTCCTGATGATGGACCTCGACCATCGCGGCCGGCGCGATCTGGCGAGCGTGACGCTGAACGCCTGGGCCGAGCGGATGGCGGCGGACGCCGAGGGCGAGGGCATCGCCTATGGCGGGCTGGGCCTGCTGGCGCTTTATCGCGCCTGCCGCGCCGCGATCCGGGCGAAGGTGGCGGGGCTGACCGCCGAGACCTGCGGCGACGCGGGCGCGGCCGACGAGGTGCGCGGGTATCTGGCGCTTGCGCGTGGGTATCTGGAGGCGCCGCGGGGCGCGCGGCTGATCGCGGTGGGGGGACTGTCGGGCTCGGGCAAATCGACGTTGGCGCGGGCGCTGACGGGGCCGCTCGACGCGGTGGTGCTGCGCTCCGACGCGATCCGCAAGGCGATGTGGGGCGCGGCCGAGACCGACCGGCTGCCGGCCGACGCCTATGCGCCCGAGGTGTCGGTGCGGGTCTATGCGACGATGGCGCGCCGGGCGCGCATGGCGCTGGCGGGGGGTGTCACGGTGATCCTCGACGCCGCCCATCTGCGCGCGGCCGAGCGCGATGGCGCCGCGCGGCTTGCGGTCGAGGCTGGCGCGGCCTTCGCGGGGCTGTGGCTCGATGCGCCGGTGGCGACGCTGACGGCGCGGGTCGAGGCGCGGGCGGGCGACGTGTCGGACGCCGATGCGCGGGTGGTGGCGAAGCAGACCGGCTACGACCTCGGCGCCATCCGCTGGACCCGTCTTGCCGCCGATCAGGGCCCCGCGCGGGTGGCCGGGGCGGCGTTATCCATCATATCCGACCTGTGACCCGAGGGAGCGACGCATGGCCTACTGGCTTTTCAAATCCGAACCCGGCACCTGGGGCTGGGACGATCAGGTCGCGAAGGGCGAGGCCGGCGAGCAGTGGGACGGCGTGCGCAACTATCAGGCGCGCAACAACATGAGGGCGATGACGCTGGGCGAGCGGGGGTTCTTCTACCACTCGGTCGACGAGAAGCGGATCGTCGGCATCGTCGAGGTCTGCGCGCTGGCCCATCCCGACACCACCACCGACGATCCGCGCTGGGAATGCGTCGACATCAAGGCCGTGGCGCCGATGCCCCGGCCGGTGAGCCTGGCCGAGATCAAGGCCGAGCCGCGGCTGGCCGACTTTGCGCTGGTGCGCCAGTCGCGCCTGTCGGTGGTGCCGGTCACGGACGCGGAATGGCGGCTGATCTGTGCGATGGGCGGCTATGCCGGCTGAGACATGGCCGGGCGGCAGGCGCGGGGGTTGCGCGCGGCGCGATCCGGGCCGATGGTGTCTTAGAACGATTCTAAGATGAGGGGCACATGATTCTCGGCCAGTTCATCAATCGCCGCCGGTTCTCGGAGCTGGGCGAGCGCGAGATCCTTGCGCTCGCGATCTCGGCCGAGGAGGACGACGCGCGGATCTACCGGCTTTATGCCGAGCGGCTGCACGAGACCTTTCCGGCCTCGGGCAAGATGTTCGAGGAGATGGCGGCCGAGGAAGACCGCCACCGCCAGCGCCTGATCGAAGTCTACCGCAAGCGCTTTGGCGAGGTGATCCTGCCGCTGAGGCGCGAGCATGTCTCGGGCTACTACTCGCGCCGGCCGGTCTGGCTGATCGAGAACCTCGGCGTCGAGCGGATGCGCGAGGAAGCTGCGAACATGGAGCGCGAGGCGCACGACTTCTACGTCGCCGCCGCCAAGCAGGCGACCGACGCCGAGACCCGCAAGCTCTTGGGCGATCTCGCCGCCGCCGAGGCCGGGCACGAGCGCACGGCGGCCCGGCTGGAGGAGCGCCACGTCCCCGGCGATGTCGCCGAGGAGGAGGGCCGCGCCGCGCATCGCCAGTTCGTGCTGACCTATGTGCAGCCGGGGCTGGCCGGGCTGATGGATGGCTCGGTCTCGACGCTCGCGCCGATCTTCGCCGCGGCCTTCGCGACCATGGACACGCATGCGACCTTTCTGGTCGGGCTGGCGGCGTCGGTGGGCGCGGGCATCTCGATGGGCTTCACCGAGGCGGTGTCGGACGACGGCAAGATCTCGGGCCGCGGCTCGCCGGTCAAGCGCGGCATCGCCTGCGGGGTGATGACCACGGTGGGGGGCCTGGGCCACGCGCTGCCCTACCTGATCCCGGATTTCTGGACGGCCACGGTGATCGCGATGATCGTGGTGGCGCTGGAGCTGTGGGCAATCGCCTGGATCCAGAACCGCTACATGGATACGCCCTTCCTTCGCGCGGCGTTTCAGGTGATCGTGGGCGGCTCGCTGGTGTTCGCGGCGGGCATCCTGATCGGCAGCGCATAGGGGTATGGGCACAGGAACGTGGCGATGCACTCACCCTTTTCCAGTTTCGCGGGCGAGCGGCTGCCGGGGATCGGCCACAATCAGGGGCCGTCGATCGAGCCCGGGCGCAGCTTCCGGCGCCACGCCTGGACGGTTGCGCGCAAGGAGCTGCTGCCGAAGCTGCCGCTGGAGATCCTGCGCCGCCGGGTGGCGCGGGCGAAGGAACTGGGGCTGGCCTATCCGGCCTATGCCTCGATCCTGCTGGGCTCGGGGCGCG
>JAVVFE010000276.1:0-4599 GCA_032251175.1 Thermohalobaculum sp. | reverse complement strand
CGGCGCGCACCGGCCCCTGTCGCGCGGATCGCAACCGAACGCCCCCGCCACGGTCCCGAGCGCGTGCGCGCCCCTCAGGCACCGCGGGCACCGCCTGCCGCAGCGACGACCTGACGGCCACGCGGACCGCCCTCGGCCGCCTGCCGCACCGCACCCTGTCGCGCCACGGCCCGCAAGATGGCGGGCGCCGCCTGTCCCCTCAGATGACGGAACCAGAGATCATGACCCTGTTCAGACGTGCGGCCCTCGCGGCCGCCTTGGCCGGCACTGCCCTGCTTGCCGCCCTGCCCGCCGGCGCGCGCGACCTCACCGTCGGCGCGCTCACCATCGACCATCCCTGGGCACGGCCCAATCTGCCGAACCGGCCATTGGCGGTCTATTTCACCGTCAGCAACGCCGGCACCACCGCCGACCGGCTGATCGCGGCATCGGGCGCCGGGTTCGACGCCATCGAGCTTCACACCGTGATCCATGACGGCGACGTCATGAAGATGCAGAAGATCGAAGCGCTCGACATTCCCGCCGGCGGCTCGGCCACGCTGGCGCCGGGCGGGAACCACATGATGCTGTTCGGCGCCACGACGCTCTACCCCGAGGGCGCGCGGTTTCCCCTGACCCTGACGTTCGAGGGGACGGGCGAGATCGCCATCGAGGTAACGGTCGAGAAACGCGGGCCGGCACAGGGAACGGGTCACGGGATGGGACATGGCGCCGCGCCGAAAAACTAGGCCCGCACAGTCGCCGCCACGGCATCGGTCATCTCGCGGGTCAGCAGGCCGATGTCCTCGACCCCCACCGACATGCGGATGAAGCCTTCGGTGATCCCCAGCGCGGCCCGCCCCTCGGCCGTCAGTCCCCGGTGCGAGGATGTCGCGGGATGCGACAACGTCGTGCCCACATCCCCCAGCGTCGGGGCGAAGGCGATGTTCTCGGCCGCGCGCAGGAAGGCGTTCACCTGCGCCCGACCGCCCTTGAGCCGGAACGACAGCATGTTGCCGCCCCGCCCGCCGAGGGTCGCCTGCGCCCGGTTGTGGTCGGGGTGGTCGGCGCGGCCCGGATAGAGCACAGCCTCGACCCCCGCCAACCCCGCCAGCACCTGGGCCAACGCGACCGCGTTCGCCTCGGCCCGGTCATAGCGCAGGTCGAAGGTGGTCAGTCCCCGCTCGGCCAGCCAGCAGTCGAACGGGCTGGGGGTGAAGCCCCAGGTCACGATCGAATCGTAGATCGCCTTGTTGCGCGCGGGCGTGTCGGCGGCGATCCAGCCCAGCGTGACGTCTGAGTGCCCCGCCAGCAGCTTGGTCAGCGAGTGGATCACCACGTTCGCGCCGTGCTCGAAGGGCCGGTAGGCGCGCGGCGTGGTGAAGGTGTTGTCGACCGCCAGCATCACACCGCGGCGGCGCGCGATCTCGGCAATCCCCTCCATGTCGGCAACCCGCAGGGTGGGGTTCGAGACGACCTCGACCAGGATCAGCTTCGTCTCGGGCCGGATCGCCGCCTCGATCGCGGCGGCGTCGGTGGGGTCGGCGAGCGTCGCGGAAATCCCGAACCGCGGCAGGTCCTGCGTCAGCAGCCGCAGCGAACGGCCGTAAAGCTGGTCGCCCGCGACGATATGGTCCCCCGCCCGGCACAGCCCGAGAAACAGGGCCGACACCGCCCCCATGCCCGAGCCGGTCACCACCCCCTGCCCCATCGCCGGCGTCACCCCTTCCAGCCAATCGATCTTCTGGCCGATGATCGTGGCGTTCGGATGCCCCTCGCGCGCATAGGTGTAGCCCTGCACCTGACCGAGATACTGCGCGTCCAGCTCGTCCGCATCGGTCGAGCGATAGACCACCGAGGGAAAGATCGGGCTCACCACCGGGCGCGAGACCGAGGCAGGCACCGGCGTGCGGCGGACGAGCGAGCGGGGGTCGTGGGTCATGGCTGGGATCCGGGGCTGTGAGGGAACACTGCGCCCGGTGGATCACAGCCCGGCGCCGGTGACAAGGGCGCGGCGTGGCGCGCACGGCGACCCACCGTTCAGGCGACGCGGCGCGCCGCCTTGGCCAGCGGGCTCAGTCCCAGCCAGACCGGCATCGCGGCCTCGATCGCGCGCTCGCCGACCAGGCTCACCCGCCCCTCGCGCAACACCGCGGCGAGCGACCTGATCCCCAGCCAGACCTCGGTCATCGCCCAGAGTTCGGCGCTGACATAAAGGTTCACGTCAAACCCCGGATCAACCGAACAGAGATCGACCTCGCCGTC
This sequence comes from Thermohalobaculum sp., assembly GCA_032251175.1. Lineage (GTDB taxonomy): Bacteria > Pseudomonadota > Alphaproteobacteria > Rhodobacterales > Rhodobacteraceae > Thermohalobaculum. Next base: position 2,355 of record JAVVFE010000276.1, on the reverse strand, counting down.
GGGTTCGATGATCAGCCACCATTTCCGCAGCAGCGCCGGCTGGTCGGGATAGGTGAACTGCACCGTGGTCCGCGCCTTCGGCAGCGGCTCGGGATTGATGTTGCGGCGCATGTCCCACATCAGCAACTGGGGATCGAGGTTCTTGAGCGTGAGTTCGGCGCTCACCCAGCGCGCACCCCAGACGCCCGCCGCCTCGATGATCGGCCGCAGCTCGCGCCCGGCTTCGGTCAGCCGGTACTCGGCGATCTCGGGCTGTCCGGGCAGGGCCACGCGCTCGACGATCCCCGCGGATTCCAGATCGCGCAGGCGCTTGGACAGCAGCGCCGGCGACATCCGCGGCACGCCGCGGCGCAGATCGTTGAAGCGGGTCGAGCCGCAGACCATCTCGCGCAACAGCACCATGGTCCAGCGCGTGCACAGGATTTCGGCCGCCATGGCGACGGGGCAGAATTGCTTGTAGCTGGCGTCGATCATCGGCCGGCCCTCCGCTGAACTTTCCCCTCGCCCCGGTTCACAAGCCTAGGCGTCGCGGGCGTCGTGCTCCAGTTCAGTTTCTGTATCGGGGCGATTCAGTTCGTGAACTGGCCTGCGCGCCGCGGGACATGCGACCTGACCCGAGACGTCGGAGACAGGCCCCGGCGATCTGCAATCAACGGAAAGGACGAACATGCCTCTCGTGGATATCCAACTCATCAAGGGCGTCTTCAACGACCAGCAGAAGCGCGAGATGACCGAGAAGGTCACCGACACGATGGTCTCGATCGAAGGCGAGGCCATGCGCGGCGTCACCTGGGTGCGCGTGCTGGAAGTCGCCAGCGGCGAATGGGGCATCGGCGGCACACCGCTGACGGCCGGCGACGTCAGGGCGCTGCAGGCGGGCTGACCTTGTGGCAGCAGGGGGCGGGACCTGTCCCGCCCTCAGGCCAGTTCCAGCACCACCTTGTTCGCCTCGCCCCGCGCCACTGCCTCGAAGCCCGCCGCATAATCCTCGAAGGCCAGCCGGTGCGAGATCACCGGGCTCACGTCGAGGCCGGATTCCAGCATCGCCAGCATCTTGTGCCAGGTCTCGTACATCTTGCGGCCATAGATGCCCTCGAAGGTCAGGCCCTTGAAGATCGCGGCATTCAGATCGACCGTGGGTTTGCGCGGGAACAGCCCCAGCAGCGCCACCTTGCCCCCCGTGATCATCGCCCCAATCAGCGCGTCGAGCGCGGCCTCGGCACCCGACATCTCGAGCCCGACGTCAAATCCCTCGCGCATGCCGAGGTCGCGCATCACGTCCGAAAGGTTCTCGCGGTCGGCCCGAACGCCGCGGGTGGCGCCCATCTGCTCGGCCAGCCTGAGCCGCGCGTCGTTGATGTCGGTCACCACCACATGATGCGCGCCGACATGGCGGCAGACCGCGGCCGCCATGCAGCCGATCGGCCCCGCGCCGGTGATCAGCACGTCCTCGCCCACCAGGTCGAAGGCGAGCGCGGTGTGCACGGCGTTGCCAAGGGGATCGAGGATCGCCGCGATCTCGTCGGGGATGCTGTCGGGCAGCGGGCGCAGGTTCGCCTCGGGGATCACCACCCACTCGGCGAAGGCACCCTGCCGGTTCACTCCGATCCCCTTGGTCTGCGCGCAGATATGCGCTCGCCCCGACAGGCAGTTGCGGCAATGCCCGCAGGGGATGTGCCCCTCGCCCGAGACGCGCGCGCCGATGGGGGCGTTGGCGCCCGGACCGTTCGCCTCGACCACGCCCATGTATTCGTGGCCCACGACCATCGGCACCGGCACGGTCTTGCGCGCCCAGTCGTCCCATTTCCAGATGTGCATGTCGGTGCCGCAGATCGAGGCGCGCTTGACCCGGATCAGCACCTCGCCGGGACCGGGCACGGGCTTTGCGACCTCGCGCAGTTCCAAGCCGGGCGCGTCGGCGGCCTTGACCAGTGCTTTCATGACACGACTCCCAGACGGCGGCCCACTTCGGTGAAGGCGGCGATGGCATGGACGATGTCGGCAGTGCTGTGGGCGGCCGACATCTGCGTGCGGATGCGCGCCTGCCCGCGCGGCACCACGGGGAACGAGAAGGCGGTGACATAGACGCCCTGCTCCATCATGCCCGCGGCGAAGTCCTGCGCGAGCTTCGCGTCGCCCAGCATGACCGGGATGATCGGATGCTCGCCCGGCACAAGCGTGAAACCCGCCGCCGTCATGCCGGCGCGGAAGCGCCGGGCGTTCTGGGCCAGGCGATCGCGCAGGCTCGCATCCTCCTCGACCATGTCGAGCGCCTCGAGCGTCGCCGCCACGATCATCGGCGGCACGGCGTTCGAGAACAGATAAGGCCGCGCGCGCTGTCGCAGCATCTCGACC
>JAVVFE010000275.1:0-4615 GCA_032251175.1 Thermohalobaculum sp. | reverse complement strand
CGGGAGGTGCGGGCGTGGCGCGAGGCTCCGGCGCGGCCCGCGCTCAGGCCATGCGGGCGACGGCGTGGCGTTTCTTGCCGGCGCTGAGCTTGACCGGGGCGGCGAAGGCGCTGGGCGCGAACATCAGGGCCGTGTCGGTCACCGGCTGGTCGTCGATGCGGGCGCCGCCCTCGGCGATCAGGCGTTTGGCGTCCTTACCCGATTTCGCGAGCCCCGCGCGCAGGAAAAGCTGCACGACCGAGAGGCCGCCGTCGGGGAAATCGGCGGGGGTGAGTGCGATCTCGGGCAGGTCGGCGCCCAATCCGCCCGCCTCGAAGGTCTCGCGCGCGGTGCGTTCGGCCGCCTCGGCGGCGGTGCGGCCGTGGCAGAGCGCGGTCACCTCGGTCGCGAGGAACTTCTTGGCGTCGTTGATCTCGTGCCCCGGGAGCGCCTCGAGGCGGGCGATCTCGTCGATGGCGAGGTCGGTGAACAGCCGGAGGAAGCGCCCGACATCGGCATCCGCGGTGTTGCGCCAGAACTGCCAGAAATCGTAGGGCGACAGCATCCCGGCATCGAGCCAGACGGCGCCGGCGGCGGTCTTGCCCATCTTGCGGCCGTCGGCCGTGGTCAGCAGCGGCGTGGTCAGCCCGAAGACTTCCGCCCCCGCGACCCGGCGGGTGAGATCGACGCCGTTGAGGATGTTGCCCCACTGGTCCGAGCCGCCCATCTGCAGCCGGCAGCCGGTGCGCCGGAACAGCTCGAGATAGTCGTAGGCCTGCAGCAGCATGTAGTTGAATTCGAGGAAGGTCAGCGGCTGCTCGCGCTCGAGCCGCGCCTTGACCGATTCGAAGGTCAGCATCCGGTTGATGGTGAAGTGCCGGCCGTAGTCGCGCAGGAACGGGATGTAGCGCAATTCGTCGAGCCAGTCGGCGTTGTTCATCATCACCGCGCTGCCGCCGGTCTCGGGGAAGGCGAGGTAGGTCGAGAACACGCGGCGGATGCCGGCCATGTTCTCGGCGATCTGGGTCTCGGTGAGGAGCTGGCGCGCCTCGTCCTTGCCGGATGGGTCGCCGATCCGGGTGGTCCCGCCGCCCATCAGCACGATCGGGCGGTGGCCGGTGCGCTGGAACCAGCGCAGCATCATGATCTGCACCAGGCTGCCGACATGGAGCGCCGGCGCGGTGCAGTCAAAGCCGATATAGGCCGTCACCGGCCCGGCCAGCAGCGCCTCGTCGAGGCCCTGGAGGTCGGTCACGTCCTGCAGGAAGCCGCGCTCGATCATCGCGCGCAGGAACCCGGATTTCGGCTGGTAGGTCATCGCGGCCACTCCTATTCTCGGGCGCGGTTTATAGGCGGCGCGCGGGGGCAAGGGAAGGGGATGGTCGAGGTGGCGGCCGGCAGGCCGGTCTGGGCGCTGGGGCTGATGAGCGGCACCTCGATGGACGGGGTGGACGCGGCCATGGTGCGGACCGACGGCGAGGGGATCGACGCCTTCGGCCCCGTGCTGGCGCTGCCCTACGGCCCCGGCGAGACGGCGGCGACGGCGGCGGTGTTCCGCGACTGGCGCGCCTTCCGCCCCCCGCGCGGCTCAAGCCAAACTGCGCGGCTGGCCGAAGCCGGGGTCGAGGTGGTCGCGAACCACGCGGCGGCGGTCGTGCGGCTGCTGGCGGGGGCGGTTGAGATGCCCGAGGTGATCGGCTTCCACGGCCAGACGGTGGCGCACGCGCCGGCCGAGGGCTGGACCTGGCAGCTTGGCGACGGCGAGCGGCTGGCGCGGGTGCTGAACCGCCCCGTGGTGTGGGATTTCCGCTCGGCCGACATGGCCGCGGGCGGCGAGGGGGCGCCGCTTGCGCCCTTCTTCCACTTCGCGCTGGCGCAGAGGGTCGGGACAGTGGCGCCGGTTGCTTTCCTGAACATCGGCGGTGTGGCGAACGTGACCTGGGTCGATCCCGCGGCCTCGGCGCCCGAGGTGCCCGGCGCGCTGCTGGCTTTCGACACCGGCCCCGGCAATGCACTTCTGAACGACTGGATGCAGTACCGAACGGGACAGGCGGTGGACACAGACGGCGCGGCGGCGGCGGCGGGCCGCGTCGATCGCGCTGTGGTCGCGACCAACGCAGCCGTTGCACATATTGGCCGCCGCCCGCCCAAGTCGCTGGATCGCAACGAGTTCGCGCTGGTGCTCGACCGGATCGCGGAGGCCTCGACCGAGGACGGAGCCGCGACCCTGACGGCACTGACGGTCGAGACCGTGGCGGCGAGCGTCAGGCACATGCCGGCGCCGCCCGCCCGCTGGCTGGTCTGCGGCGGCGGGCGGCGGAATGCCACGATGATGCGCTGGCTGGGCGAGCGGCTCGACGCGCCGGTCGAGCCGGTCGAAGCGGTGGGGCTCGACGGCGACATGCTGGAGGCGCAGGCCTTCGCCTGGCTTGCGGTGCGGGTCCTGCGGGGCTTGCCAACCTCGGCGCCATCGACCACCGGCTGTCGGGCGCCGGTCAGCGGCGGGCGGATCGCGCGCCCCTGAGCGGCGCGGGGTCGCCCCTGCGGTTCAGCTTCCCTCGAACTTGAACGAGACCTTCACCTTGCAGCGATAGGCCTCGACCTTGCCGTCCTTGATCACGAGGTCCTGCTCGCTCACCTCGGCCACGCGCAGGTCGCGCAGGGTCTGGCCGGCGCGCTCGACGGCCGCGCGGGCGGCCTTCTCCCAGGATTCCGTGCTGGTGCCGACGAGTTCGATGATCTTGTAGACGCTCTCGCCCATGGTGGTGCCCTTTCGCGGCGCCACCCTCGCTTCCCGCCTCAGGCTATCACGCGCGGGGCGGGATGCGAACCGGCGTCCTCAGCGCCCGCCCTCGACCAGGCGGGCGTGGACGTAGCCCTTCACGATGTCGATCATCTCGTCCATCCCCTTCTCGAAGAAGTGGTTGGCCGCGGGCACCGTGGTGTGGGTGATGGTGATGCCCTTCTGCGACTTGAGCTTGGTCGAGAGCTTCTCGACCTCGGGCACCGGGACGATGCGGTCGGCCTCGCCATTGATGATCAGGCCCGAGGACGGGCAGGGCGCGAGGAACGAGAAGTCGTACATGTTGGCGGGCGGGGCGACCGAGACGAAGCCCGAAATCTCGGGTCGGCGCATCAGAAGCTGCATGCCGATCCAGGCGCCGAACGAGAAGCCCGCGACCCAGCAGCCCTTGGAATTGGGGTTGAGCGCCTGCAGGTAGTCGAGCGCCGAGGCGGCATCCGACAGCTCGCCGATGCCCTGGTCGAACTCGCCCTGGCTGCGGCCGACGCCGCGGAAGTTGAAGCGCAGGACGGTGAATCCCAGCTCCTTGAAGGCGTAATGCAGGTGATAGGTCACCTGGTTGTTCATCGTCCCCCCGTATTGGGGGTGGGGATGCAGGATCAGCGCGATCGGCGCGTCCTTGGACGGCTGGGGATGATAGCGCCCTTCGAGCCGGCCTTCCGGCCCGGGGAAGATCACCTCTGGCATGCCTGCTCTTGAACCTCGCGAGACGGGTTCCCGATTGCTTGACTTCTTCTGTCGGGAAACCTAGAAACATTCTAAAGAAGCCGCGGCACGATGCACACGGGCGCTTGACGGAGTTAGGCATTCGCGTGCCCCCGGTCAACCGCCGGATGCGGCGGGGCCGGGTGCGGCGGGTGCCGCGCCGAGCGGACGAGGCGAACGGTCAGGCATGGCTGCGACTTCCGGCAGGGGGCGCGGCCCTTCGGCACCAGGATGAACCGGACATGAAGCTGAGCACAAAGGGACGCTATGCGGTCACCGCGATGGCGGATATCGCGCTCAATGGCGGTCCCGCGCCGGTGACGCTGGCCGAGATTTCGGAACGGCAGGACATCAGCCTGGCCTATCTGGAGCAGTTGTTCGTGCGGCTGCGCCGGGCCGGGCTGGTCGATTCGGTGCGCGGCCCGGGCGGCGGTTATCGGCTGGCGAAGGCGCCGGCCGACACGCGGATCTCCGACATCATGGTCGCGGTGGACGAGCGGCTGAACGCCATGGGCTGCGGCGGAAAGTTCGAGGAGGGCATGGGCTGCGGCAAGTCGAAGGAGGCCTGCCTGACCCACGCGCTGTGGGAGCAGTTGTCGGCGCATGTGCATGTGTTCCTGTCGAAGGTGACGATTGCCGACGTGATCGCCGACCGGCTTTCGCCCTGTCCCGCGGTGCCCGACTTTTCGGCCTTCCTGCTGGAAGAGGAGGCGGCGGGGTGAGCGTGACGGGCGCCCGCGTCTATCTCGACTGGAACGCCACCGCGCCGCTGCGGCCGGAGGCGCGGGCTGCCATGCTGGCGGCGATGGACGTGGTGGGGAACCCCTCGAGCGTCCATGCCGAGGGGCGGGCGGCGCGGGCGATCGTCGAGAAGGCGCGCGCGCAGGTGGCGCGGCTTGCCGGTTGCGAGGCGCTTGAGGTGATCTTCACCAGCGGCGCGACCGAGGCGGCGAAGTTGACCGAGGATGACGGGGTCGAGCTGTGCTCGGCGCTGGAGCACGACTGCATCTGGGAGCCGTTCGGGAACAACGCGGTGGTCGATGTGAGCCGCGACGGCGTGGTGCTGGCGACCGAGCGGGGAACACCGACGCCGCTGTGGCAGCAGGCCGATCTGGTCTGCCTGACGGC
>JAVVFE010000274.1:0-4642 GCA_032251175.1 Thermohalobaculum sp. | reverse complement strand
GCGCAGGGCGACGTTCAGCGCGGGGGTGTCATAGAGGTCCTGCACCCAGATCTCGCCCTCCTGCCCGTCGCGGCGCAGGCGCAGCAGGGTCACCTCGGGGTCGTCGCGCACGCCGCCGGCCTGCGCCAGCATCGGCAGCAGCCGGTTGGTCGCCCGCTCGATCGGATAGAGCCCGGGGGTGGCCACCGCGCCCTGCACGCTGACCCGCCGGCCGTTCGAGCTGACCGGCTGCACGTCGACCTGCGGGTTCACGGTCTTTTCCGCGAGCGCCGCCCGGATCGCCTCGCGCAGCTCGCCCAGCGTGCGCCCCTCGGCCTTCACCGGGCCGACGTAAGGCACGAAGATCTGGCCGCGCTCGTCCACCACCAGGTTCGGCAGCGGCGTCGCGCCGACGCCGGCGGTGCTGAGCAGGCCCTGCTCGACGCTCTCCCACACGGTCACGCTGAGCACGTCGTCGCGGGCGATGCGGGCGGTGTTCTCGGCCGGCTGGTCGAGGAAGGCCGGCGCGAAGCCGCGCCGCTCGTCCAGCGTGGTGGCGGCGACCGTTGCGGGGGTCACCTCGACCACGCTGAAGGGCAGCGGCGCGTCGGCGGTGTCGGTGATCTCGCTGTAATAGGGGCCGCCGCGCGGCAGCGCGCAGCCGGCGACCGCAAGCGCCACCGCCAGCCCAAAGGCCGCCCGCGCGGCCCGTCCCGTCAAACTCATCCCTCGCACTCCCACCCGGGCCTTCTGCCCGTCCTGTCGTTGGCGCGCGCCCACCCCGGCCCGCGCGGGGCCGAGCTTAGCGCAGCGCGGGCGGCCCGCCCAGAGCATCCTTGCAGCACCCGCACCCATTGCCCGCTCCCGTCACCTGGCGCCGCCGCGGGACTTGTTCCCCGCCGCGCCAGCCTGTATCGCTGACCCGGCCGAGACTGGCGCGGGAAGCTGAAGGAAGTCCTGACGATGTTCACCGGGATCGTGCGCGAAGTGGGCCGCGTGCTCGCCATCGCCGAGACGGGCGACACGCGGCTGGAGATCGGCTGCGCCCGGCCCGAGGCGCAGATCGAGATCGGCGCCTCGATCGCCTGCAACGGCATCTGCCTGACGGTGGTGGCCAAGGGCGCGCGCGAGGGGCGGAGCTGGTTCGCGGTCGACGCCTCGGCCGAGACCCGGTCGCGCACCACGCTGGGCGCGTGGCGGCCGGGCGACGCGGTCAATCTGGAGCCCGCGCTCAGGGTGGGCGACGAGCTGGGCGGGCACATCGTCTCGGGCCATGTCGACGGGCTGGGGCGGATCGTCTCGGTCCGGCCCGAGGGCGCCTCGCACCGCGTGACGATCGAGGCGCCGGCGGGGCTGGCGAAGTTCATCGCCGAGAAGGGCTCGATCGCGGTCGACGGCATCTCGCTGACCGTCAACGAGGTCGAGGGCGCCCGCTTCGGCGTCAACATCATCCCCCACACCTGGGAGGTGACCAGCCTGAAGGGCAAGGGCGAGGGCGCGGAGGTCAACCTCGAGGTCGACCTGATGGCCCGCTATGTGGCCCGGTTGCGCGAGGTCGGGTAGTGTGAAAGCAGGAGGCTTTCACGCGTGAAAGTGTAGTCAAGATATTGAAATAAAAGTCTTTTTCCAAAGAATCGTGATTTTTTGCGCCAGGTGCGATGCCACAAGGGGCACATTGCTTCGTGGCGAGCGCCACAGAGATGAGCGCCACGAAGACGCAGCGCCACAGGGATGGGTGCCACAGCAACGAGTGCCCCTGTGGCGAGTGCCCCTGCGGCGAATGCCCCATGACGAGCGCCCAATGACGAGCGCCCCTGTGGCGAATGCCCCAGCAAGCAACGCCCGGCTGACGATGCCGCCTGTGATCGCAACCGGCCACGCCCGATCATCCCGCTGCATCGTGTCCTTGCCGTGCGGGTTCGACGGATGGTGAGGTCTGGCCGCGATGTGCCGGGGCGGCGGGCACCGCCCCGGCGCGGCGGCCTGGGCCGCCGTATGTCCGTCGTTGCGGATGCGTCATCCGCGCCGGGACTGGCCGTGGACGGCCGCCTCGATGGTGCCGCGGCTGAGGCCGATATCCTTCAGCATGTGATCGTTGAGAGCGTGCAGCCGGTGGATGGCGACGCGGCGACGGTGGAAATCGCCGATCCGGTGCCCGATGCTCCGGAGCGTGGCGCCGAGACCGTTCAGGGCCGACGCGCCGCCGACCCGGGCGAGCGCGGTGAGCGTGGTGAGCGTGGCATTCGACATGGCAGGGGTCCTTTTGCTGATCCGGTGCTGCGCGGCGCCCCCGGGGCGCTGCGTCCCCTGGACTATGCAGGGGTCGCCCTGACACCCTTGTGTCAGGAGGAATCACGGTTCCTGACAGCGTGCTGTCAGGAGCGCCGGGATAAGCTGCCGGCGCCAGTCACCGAAACTCCGGAGGGATGACCTTGCGCCGCGCCGACCGACTGTTCGAGATCATCCAGCTCATGCGCCGCAAGCCGACGATCCGCGCGCGCGACCTGAGCGAGATGCTCGAAGTCTCGGAGCGCACGATCTACCGCGATATCCAGGACCTGATCGCGAGCGGCGTGCCGATCGAGGGCGAGGCGGGCGTGGGCTATGTCCTCAAGGCCGGGTTCGACCTGCCGCCGCTGATGTTCAAGGAGCAGGAGATCGAGGCGCTGGTCCTCGGCGCCCGGATCGTCGAGACCTGGGCGGACGCCGAACTGGCCGAAGCCGCGACCGACGCGATCGCCAAGATCGAGGCGGTGGTGCCGGAACGGCTGCGCGGCTACATGGCGCAAACCGCCCTGCTGGCGCCGTCCTCGTGGCATATGGAGCCGATCCCGTTCGACCTTGCCGACCTGCGCCGCGCCGTGCGCAGCCAGCGGAAGGTCCATTTCGGCTACACCGATGTCCGGCAGGAGCATTCGGAGCGCACCGTGCGGCCGCTTTCGCTCGCCTTCTTCGGCCCGGTCTGGATCCTGGCCGCGTGGTGCGAGCTGCGCGAGGATTTCCGCACCTTCCGGCTCGACCGGATGACCGATTTTTCCGTCACCCCGACGCCGTTCCGGCCCGAACGCGGCAAGACATTGCACGACTTCCTCAAGCGCCCCCACACCTGGACACGCAGCTCGCTGAGCGCGGCGACCGAGGACAACCACTGATGCCGGCCTGTCCCGGGCGGACCCCATCGTCGGACACCCGGCCGCGCCCTGCCCCCGAGCCGGCGGCGCCCGGGCCGTGCGCCCATGGCGAGCCGATGGCGAACCGGATCTGGCCGGGGGCGTCGATCATCGGGCCGGGCGGCATCGTCGGCCTGCCCGGCCGGCGCTTTCGTGCCGCGGTGGCGGCCCGCCGCGCTGCCGCCGCGGCGCCGGGCGTCTGAGCAATGACCGCAGTCGGCTGCCCCGGGCGTTCCCGCGGCGTGACGGACATGAGCGCCAGTCTTCTTGCGATCCTCGAGCGGGAGCAGAGCGCGGATGGTGTCGTGGTCCGGGTCAATCGGCCGCCGCCATGCGCGAGTGTGCTCTTGTCTGCCCCGGAATGCCCGGGTAACAACGCAGCCGGGCGGCACCTGTCGGGACGCTGAGCGACATGAGGCGGAAATGCTCCATCTTTTGAGGCGTGGCGTGAAATCCTGGGTCGCCAAGGCCCTGATCGCCCTCTTGGTGCTGAGCTTCGCTGTCTGGGGGATCGGCGACATCTTCTCGTTCCGCGGCGGCTCGGCGGTCGCGACCGTGGGCGACGAGGAGGTGACGGCCGACCAGTTCGCCAATGCGCTGGCGCGCAACCAGTCGCGCCTGAGCCAGGAGGCCGGGCGCGCGGTCAGCTATGCCGACATGCGGGCGTTGGGCTTCGACCGCCGGGTGCTGGCGGGGCTGGTGCGCGACGCCGCGATGCGGGCCGAGCTGGCGCGCCTCGGGCTTGCCGCGACCGACAAGGCGGTGGCCGACTCGATCCGCGAGAACCAGGCCTTCCGCGGCCCGGCGGGCAATTTTTCCGACACCGCCTACCGCCTGCTGCTGGCGCAGCAGGGCATGAGCCCGGCCGAGTTCGAGACCCTGACCCGCGCGCTGATCGGGCAGGAGATGCTGACTGGCGCGGTCGCGGGCACCGATGTCACCGCGCCGGGCCTGGCCACCCGCATCACCGCGTGGCGCGGCGAGACCCGCAACGTGCGGCTCATGACGCTGGGGATGCGCTTCGCGGCCGATCCGGGCGCGCCGGACGAGGCAACGCTTGCCGCCTTCCACGAGGCCGAGGCCGAACGCTTCCGCGAACCCGAGCGCCGCTTCGGCAGCTTCCTGCATGTCGACATCGCGGCACTGGCCGGGATCGAGCGCGCCCGCCTCACCGACGACGACCTGAGAGCCGCCTACGAGGCCGAGCGCGACCTGCATGTGACCGAGCCGACGCGCACGGTCGAGCAGATCACCTTCCCCTCGCTGGCCGAGGCGGAGGCAGCGGCCGCGCGCCTCGCCGCGGGCGAGACCGACTTCGACGCGCTCGCGGCCGAACGCGGACAGGGCGCGGACACCCTGGCGCTTGGCGAGATGCGCCCGGGCGACCTGCCCGAGACCTCGGACGCCGCAGTTTTCGCGCTCGATGCGCCGGGCGTGACCGGCGCGGTGGCAACGCCGCTCGAAAGCCCGATCAGCGCCAGCGGTCCGCGCCG
>JAVVFE010000273.1:0-4718 GCA_032251175.1 Thermohalobaculum sp. | reverse complement strand
GGGCAGAAAGCAGTATGGAAATATTTCGGACGTCATATTTTTCTATACTAAGGGACAAGATTGGATTTGGAATTGGATATTTACTGATTACGATCAATCATACATCGATTCCGCGTATCGCCTAAAAGACGAAAGCGGGCGGCGCTACCGTCGCGACAACTTAACTGCGGCCAAGCCGGGCGGTGACGTCGAGTATCTGTGGCCGGTAAGGCGCCCATTGGGTGGCGCTTGGGAGGCCGATTTGGACGATGAGTTTAAAAGGGCCCGAGATGGTTGGGAATACAAGCAGGTCCCACCCTATCGCGGTCGTTTCTGGGCTTATAGCAGAGAGAATATGCGGAATTTTGCTCAAGAGGGTCGGCTCGCTTATGCGAGCAGTGGTATGCCTGAGTACAAGCGATACCTCGATGAGATGCCCGGAGTTCCTGTCCAAAATATTTGGACGGACATACCCCCCGTCGGCGGCAAAGACCGCCTCGGCTACCCCACGCAAAAACCCGTCGCCCTGCTCGAACGCATCCTCTCGGCCTCATCCAACCCCGGCGACGTGGTGCTCGACCCGTTCTGCGGCTGCGGCACCACGGTGCATGCCGCCGAAAAACTCGGGCGAAACTGGATCGGCATTGATGTCACCCACCTCGCCATCGGCCTGATCGAGAAACGCCTGCGCGACGCCTTCCCGAAGGTGGAATTCACCACCCACGGCGTGCCGCAGGACATCGCGGGCGCGCGCGACCTCGCCAATCGCGGGCGGGAGGACAAGAATTACTATTTCGAGTTCGAGAAATGGGCGCTGTCGCTGATCGCCGCCCAGCCCGGCAATTTCGGCAAGCGCGGCGCCGATGGCGGCCTCGACGGCAACATCTATTTCGGCAAGACCCACCGCGCCATCGTCTCGGTCAAGGCCGGCGACAATGTCGGCGTCGGCATGATCCGCGACCTGCACAGCGTGATCGGGCGCGAGCGCGCCGAGATCGGCATCTTCCTCACCCTGACCGAGCCCACCAAGCCGATGATCGCCGAGGCCGCGGCGGCGGGCCAGTTCGAGATGGAGGGCTTCTCGCCCGTCCCCCGCCTCCAGATCGTCACCATCGAGGAGGCGCTCAAACTGCGCGACCGCGCCGTCCGCCTCCCCGCCCGCCGCGACGACACCTTCAAACGCGCCACGCGCGAGGAGACCGGCGGCAAGCAAGGCGCCCTCGACCTCTGAGCGCCCGCCCGCGCCCCGCAATACGCCCCCCTCTCCACCGGGCCCCGGGCTCGACCGAGGGCGCCGCCTTCACCCCCGCATCCCGCGCCGCACCCCCCGCATCGGGCCCCGGGCTCGACCCGGGGCGCCTCCTTCAAACCGCGCCCCCAGCGCGCACCACCCTTTCACACCGCACGATTCAATAAATCATTTAAAACCAATAACATAACCCCTCTTTCACGCGTGAAAACCTCACCCCGATCCGCCATCCCGCGCCGCCTTCATCGCCGCCCGCGTCCGCTCCATCAGCACCCATTCGCGCCAGATCGCATAAAGCCCCGCGCCGATGATCATCGCCATGCCGACCAGCGCCACGGGGTCGAACAGCTCGCCAAACAGCGTCCAGCCCATCGCCGTCGCGAACACCATCTGCAGGTAGATGAAGGGCTGGATCCGCACCGCCTCGGTCGCGTCCAGCGCCCGGATCAGGCAGTAGTGCCCGGCCATGCCGGTCACCGACAGCACGCCCAGCCAGGCCCAGTCGGTGGCCAGCATCGGCGTCCAGAAGAACGGCCCCACCGCCGTCACCGCCACCGCGCCGGCGACGCCGGTGTAGAAGAACGCCGGGCGGGCCGAGCCGTCGGCCTTCGCCACCATCCGCGTCAGCACCGAATAGAAGGCGAACAGGCAAGACGAGCCCACCGCGATCAGCGCATAGGGCTCGAACACCCCCGCGCCCGGGCGCAGGATCACCAGGATCCCCAGGAACCCCACCCCCACCGCCGCCAGCCGCCGCCAGCCGACCAACTCGCCCAGCAGCGGGATCGCCAGCAGCGTCGCCACCAGCGGATGCAGCGCAAAGATCGCGTGCGTCGGCCCCAGCCCGATCAGGTCGAAGCTGGTCACGATCACCCAGATCTGGAACACCAGCAGCACGCCGCGGAAGATCTGGGTCAGCGGCATCTTGGTGCGCCACGCCGCCCTCAGCCCGCCCGGGCTGCGCGCCGCCAGCGCGATGACGAAGGCCGCGAAGAACCAGTAGCGGAACATCACGAAGAACGGCACCGGGTAGGACTGCGCCAGGTGCTTCGAGATCCCGTCCTGCACCGCGAACAGCGCGACCGCCATCAGCACGAAGCGGATGCCCCGCGCGGGGTCCGAGATGCGGCTCACGCGCCCCGCTCCGCGGCGTCCAGTTCCGCGCGAACCTCGGCATCGTGCTGCCCCAGCCCCGGCGCCGCGCGCTCCAGCGCGAGGGCGCTGTCCGAGAAGGCGATCGGGCTGCGCACGCCGGGGACGCCCTCGATCTCGACCTGCATGCCGCGGTGGCGGACCTGCGGGTCGGCGAACACGTCCTCGAGCCGGTTGATCGGCCCCGCCGGCACCCCCGCCGCCTCCAGCCCCGCCAGCATCTGGTCGCGCGGGCGGGTCCGCGTCGCGGCCTCGATCACCGCCACCACCTCGCCCCGCGCCGCCACCCGCAGCGCGTTCGAGGCATAGCGCGGGTCGGCCGCCAGCGCGTCGAGCCCCAGAACACCGCACATCCGCCGGAACTGCCCGTCATTGCCGACCGCGATGATCAGGTGCCCGTCCGATGCCGGGAACACCTGATAGGGCACGATGTTGGGATGCGCGTTGCCCAGCCGGCGCGGGCTGACGCCGGTGGCGAGGTAGTTCATCGCCTGGTTCGCCAGCACCCCGGTCATCGCGTCCATCAGGCTCATGTCGATGTGCTGCCCGCGCCCGGTGGTCTCGCGCACCCTCAGCGCCGCCTGGATCGCGATGACGCCGTAGAGCCCGGTGAAGATGTCGGCGAAGGCCACGCCGATCTTCTGCGGCGCCCCGTCCGGCTCGCCGGTCAGGTCCATGATCCCGCCCATGCCCTGGATCATGAAGTCATAGCCCGCCTGATGCGCCCGCGGCCCGTCCTGACCGAAGCCGGTGACCGAGCAATACACCAGCCGCGGGTTGACCGCCGACAGCGCCGCGTAGTCGAGCCCGTATTTCGTCAGCCCGCCCACCTTGAAGTTCTCGACCAGCACATCCGCCCGCGCGACCAGCCGGCGCACCAGCGCCGCCCCCGCCTCGGTGCGGAAATCGGCGGTGACCGACCGCTTCCCCCGGTTGGCCGAGTGGAAATAGGCGGCCGTCCGATCCACCCGCCCGTCGGGCAGCGTGCGCTCGATGAAGGGCGGGCCCCAGCCGCGGGTGTCGTCGCCCTCGGGCGCCTCGACCTTGATGACGTCGGCGCCAAGGTCCGCCAGCGTCTGCCCGATCCAGGGCCCCGCGAGGATCCGCGCAAGCTCCACCACCCGCAGGCCCCGCAGCGGTGCCGTCCCCGTCATGCCCGTTCCCTTCATTCCGGCAACGCCACCGGGCCGCGCTCGGCCCACAGGTCACCCGGCCCGGGATTGCCCGGCGCGCTGTCGCCGCCCATGTGCCGCACCACGCCCCAGACCGCGTTGAGCGCGGTCTGCACCGCGCCCTCGACCCAGGCCGGCGTCCACGAGATGTCGTCGCCCGCGAGGAACAGCCCGCGCTCCTCGGGCGACATCGCGCTTTGCACGAAATGCCCGAACATGCGGTGGTTGTAGCGGTAGTGCCCCGGCAGCGCGCCCTTGAAGGCGCCGAGGAAATGCGGGTCGGCCTCCCAGCTCACGGTGACGGGGTCGCCGATGATGTGGCCGCGGATATCGACGTCCGGGTAAATCTTCTCCAGCGCCGACAGCGCCAACTCCACCCGCCGCTCGACCGGCAGCGGCAGCATCTTCAGCGCGTCCGACATCCAGGAATAGGTCAGGCAGATCACCCCCGGCTGGTCCGGCGCGGTCTCGAACAGATAGGTCCCCCGCGTCATCCGGTCGGTCAGCGTCATCGACATGACCTCGCGGCCCGTCTCGGGGTCGCGGTCGCGCCAGAACGGGCGGTCGACCATCACGAAGGTCTTCGAGGACTGCATGTAGCGCGTCCGGTCCAGCGCCATCCACATCTTCTGGCTGAACAGCCGCTCCTCGGTCTCGATCGCGGTGGTCAGCAGCCAGCTCTGGCAGGTCGCAACCACCGCATCGAAGCGGTCCACCCGCCCCCAGCGGTCGGTGACCTCGATCCGCCCGTCGCCGTCCCGCGCAAGGCGCACCACCCCCGGCCGCGGCGCGCCCGCGTGGAGGGCCGAGAGCGAGACCTCGCCCCAGTGCCGCGCCGCCACGCGCCGCAGCCACAGCCCGCGCGGCACCTGCTCGACACCGCCCACGAAAAATCGCTGGTTGTCGTCGCAGCCGGTGACATTGACCCGCAGGATTTCCAGCATCGAGTTGGGGAAGTCGGAATCCCAGCCCCCGGTGCCGAAGCCCACCTGCCCGAACACCTCGCGATGGCGGAAGCTGAGGCGCTGGAAGGCGGGCGAGTGGGTGACGAAGTCGTAGAAGGTCCGCTCGTCCCAGTCGCGCACGATGGGGTCCCAGATCGCCTTGATCCGCACCCAGTCGCGCGCCCGGATGGCGGCCTGAAGATCGGAGAACCGCGCCCCCTC
>JAVVFE010000272.1:0-4732 GCA_032251175.1 Thermohalobaculum sp. | reverse complement strand
GATCGAGACGGCGTATGTCGAGCACGCCTATATCGAGCCCGAGGCCGGCTTTGCCGCGATGGACGGCGATACGCTGGTGATCGAGGCCTGCACGCAGGCCCCGCACATGGACCGCGACGACACCGCCGCCATCCTGGGCCTGCCGCCCGGGCGGGTGCGGATCGTGCCGACTGCGACCGGGGGTGGCTTCGGCTCGAAACTCGACATCTCGCTGCAGCCGCTGGTCGGGCTGGTGGCGCTGAAAACCGGGCGGCCCGCGCGGATCGTCTACACCCGGGGCGACTCGATGCGCTCGACCACCAAGCGTCACCCGGCGCGGATGCGGGCGCGGATCGGGGTGGATGCGGGCGGGCGGATCGCGGGTCAGGTGTTCGACGGCGATTTCAACACCGGGGCCTATGCAAGCTGGGGGCCGACGGTCGCGAACCGCGTGCCGGTCCATGCCTCGGGGCCTTACCTCGTGCCGAACTACCGGGCCGAGGCGCGGGCGATCCACACCCATGGGCCGGTGTCGGGCGCCTTCCGCGGATTTGGCGTGCCGCAGGCGACGATCATGCAGGAGGTGCTGCATGACGAACTGGCCGCGATGGCGGGGATGGACCGCCTCGCGTTCCGCCGGTTGAACGCGCTCAGGGACGGCGACGCCACGGTCTGCGGGCAGGTGCTGGCTGCCGTCGGGATCGCCGACTGCCTCGACGCGCTGGCCGGGCCATGGGCCGAGGCGCTGGCATGGGCCGCGGCGGGGGGCGAGGGGCCGGTGCGGCGCGGCGTGGGCGTCGCGTCCTGCTGGTATGGCTGTGGCAACACCGCGCTGCCGAACCCCTCCACCATCCGCATCGGCGTGACCGCGGTGGGCGAGCTGGTGCTGCACCAGGGCGCGACCGATATCGGCCAGGGCTCGAACACCGTGATCGCGCAGATCGCGGCCGATGCGCTGGGCGTGCCGGTGGGGGCGATCCGGCTGGTTGGCCCCGACACCGCGCTGACCCCGGATGCCGGCAAGACTTCGGCCTCGCGCCAGACCTATGTCAGCGGGCGGGCGGCCCATGCCGCGGGCCGGGCGCTGAGGGCCGCGATCCTGCGCCATGCGAATGTCTCCGAAGCGGCGGACATCCGGCTCGAGGGCGCGACGCTCGCGATCCGTGACGGGGCCGAGCGGCGGGCGATCGGCCTCGCGGCACTTCCCACGGGCGCGGGCGGCTATGTCTTTGCGGCCGAGGCGAGCTACGACCCGCCGACCACGGCGCTCGACGCCGACGGGCAGGGCGTGCCTTACGCGGTCTATGGCTACGGCGCGCAGATCGTCGCGCTCGAGGTGGACACCCGCCTCGGCACCGTCAGGCTGCACCGCATCACCGCCGCCCACGACCTCGGCCGCGTCATCAACCCCACATTGGCCGAGGGGCAGATCGAGGGCGGCATCGCGCAGGGCATCGGGCTTGCGCTGATGGAGGATTATGTGCCGGGGCGGACCGAGAACCTGCACGACTACCTGATCCCCACCATCGGCGACGTGCCCGAGATCCGCCACATCCTGATCGAGAAGCCCGACCCCGAAGGCCCGTTCGGCGCCAAGGGGCTGGGCGAGCATGTGCTGATCCCGACCGCGCCCGCCATCCTCAACGCGATCCGCCATGCCACCGGCGCGCTGGTCACGCGCCTGCCCGCCACGCCCGAGCGGGTGCTGACGGCGATCCGCGCCAAGGGGGCCTGAGCGATGGACGACACCCCCCGCCGCGACCCGATGACCGACACGCCCAACCCCGAGGCGCCGGTCGAGCCCGACGCGCCGGGCGAGGGCAAGATCCGCTGCGATGCCTGCCCGGTGATGTGCTACATCGCCGACGGTCGCACCGGCGCCTGCGACCGCTATGCCAATCATCGGGGCCGGATCATCCGCTGCGACCCGGTGACGATCCTCGACCGCACCATGGAAGCGGGCGGGCCGGTGGTGCCGTTCGCGGCGGGCGCGTGGGATGGCGGGATCGAGGGGCGCGCGCTGTTCGTCACCGGCATCGGCGCCGGCACAACCTATCCCGACTACAAGCCCGCGCCCTTCATCGTCGCCTCGCAGGTCGCGGGCGCCGATCTCGTCACGGTCGTGACCGAGGCGATCTTCAGCTATTGCGGTGTCAAGGTGAAGATCGACACCGACCGCCACCTGGGCGAGGAAGGCGCCGTCGTGCGCGCGGGGGGCGAGCCGGTGGGCCATGTGACCACCGCCGAATACGGCAGCCAGATGCTGTCGCTGGGCGGGGTGCGGCACCTCACCGGCGGGGCGAAGTCCGAGGGCCGGGTGACCTGCGAGACGCTGCTTGCGCTCTGCAACCGCGCGGCGGTGGAACTGGCCATCGACGGGGGCTCGACGGTCGTGGTGCAGGCGGGCGCGGCCCCGGTGGTCGACGGCACGCCCGAGGCCCGGATGCGGGTCGGCTGCGGCTCGGCCACCATCGGCATGTTCGCGACCCAGTGGCAGGGGCTGGTGGACGAGGTGGTGGTGGTCGACGACCACATCACCGGCGTGGTGTCGGAGCATCAGGCCGGCAAGGTGATCGGCTGGGCGGATACCGGCATCCGCATCAGGGGCCGCCGCTCGACGCCCGGGCGCTATTTCAAGGTCGCCGGGCCGGGGCAGGGCTGGGGCGGCACGGATATCGCGGACCCGCTCGCCATCCTCGGGCCGTGGAACGCGAAGAAGGGCGCGCGGCCCGGCCTCAGGCTGCTGATGGTCTCGACCACCGGCGAGCACGCGGCCTATTACGAGCTGGACGAGACGCTGACCCCCGTGCGGCGCGAGATGCCCGAGCGGCTGCTGCCCAGCGTGCGCCTGATCGACGAGAACTGCGAGCCCGCGCTCTGCACGGTGCTGTTCATGGGCGGCGCGGGGGGGTCGCTGCGCTCGGGGGTGACGAAGAACCCGGTGCGCCTCACCCGATCCGTGCAGGCGGGGCGCACGCGGGTGACCTGCGGCGGCGCGCCGGTCTATGTCTGGCCGGGCGGGGGGATCACGCTGATGGTGGATGTCACGCGCCTGCCTGCAGGCGCCTTCGGCTATGTGCCGACCCCCGCGCTGGTGGCGCCGCTCGAATTCACCTTGCCGCGCGCCGAATACCTCGCGCTGGGCGGGCATGGCGAACGGATCCGGGCGCTTGCCGACATCCTCGCCGCGGGCGGCGAGTATGGCGCGGCGTTTGCGCGCGCGGCCCCGGTCGGGGCCAACCCTTGGCCGTTGGACGACGCGCCATGAGCGCGTCGGCGCGAATGCTGCCGGACGGGCGGCGGCTGCATCTGCACCACGGCCCGATCGACATCGTGTTTGAGGCTTGGGGCCCGCGCGGCGAGGCCGACGGCGCACGCGCGCAGGCGACGGCGCGCTTCACGACCATCCTTCAGGAACTGGTGGACGAGCTTCCCGCCCTGCGACGCCCGGTCGGCCACGCGCCTTCCGGGCTCGCCGGGCCGGTGGCCCGGGCGATGGAGGCCGCGGCCCGCGCTCATCTACCCGTATTCGCCACGCCGATGATCGCGGTCGCGGGCGCGGTGGCCGACGAGGTGCTGCGCGCGGCGGTGGCGGGCCGCAGCCTTTCCCGCGCCTATGCCAACAATGGCGGCGATGCCGCGCTGTGGCTGGGGCCCGGCGAGGCGCTGGAGATTGCCATCGCCGCGCGCCCGGGGATGCCCGACCGGGTGCGGATCGGGGCCTCGGCACCGGTGCGGGGGGTCGCTACATCCGGCTGGCGCGGGCGGTCGCGCTCGCTGGGCATCGCCGACGCGGTGACGGTGCTGGCCCGCACCGCGGCGCAGGCCGACGCCGCCGCCACGCTGATCGCGAACGCCGTGGACCTGCCGGGCCACCCGGCCATCCGCCGCCTGCCTGCCCGCGAACTCGACCCGGATGCGGACCTCGGCGCGCGGCTGGTCACGGTCGGCGTGGGCCGGCTTTCGCCCGCCGAAGCCGACGAGGCGCTCGACCGCGGCGCGCGGGTGGCCGACGCCATGCGCGCGCGCGGGCTGATCGAAGCGGCGGCGCTGTTCCTCGCGAGCGCATTCCGCGTGGTAGGCGAATTGGAGACGCGGGCAGCCCCCGCGCTGGAGGGGACGAATGCCTGACTTCGCGATCCGCAAGACGGTGCTGATCACCGAGCAGATCCTGCACGACGGCGGCCCCGCCGGCCCGCGCCCGCGCCGCCGGGCGCTGGCCGCGGCGGTGGTCGCCAACCCCTTCGCCGGGCGCCACGAGCCCAGCCTTCAACCCGCCATGGACGACCTCAAGCCCTTGGGCGAGCGCCTCACCGCCATGCTGATCGAGGCGCTGGGCGAGGGTGCCATCGACGGCTATGGCAAGGGCGCCATCGTCGGCGAGGCGGGCGAGATCGAGCACGGCGCGCTGTGGCATGTGCCCGGCGGCTATGCCATGCGCGGGCGGCTGAACCCGTCGAAGGCGATCGTCCCCTCGGCGATGAAGGTGGGGCCGATGGGCGCGAGCCTCGACGTGCCGCTGGGCCATGTGAACGCCGCCTATGTCCGCAGCCATTTCGACGCGATGACGCTGGTCATCCCCGACGCGCCGCGCGCGGGCGAGATCGTCTTTGCGCTGGCCATGGCCTGCGGGCCGCGCATCCATTCGCGCATGGGCGGGCTCGAGGCCTGGGAGGTGACGGGCGAGGACGGGCTGCGCTAGGGTCTGTTGACGTTTGAGGATTCCCAAATCAGCGATTGAATGATTCAAGGT
>JAVVFE010000271.1:0-4778 GCA_032251175.1 Thermohalobaculum sp. | reverse complement strand
CGCCCTGCGTGTCGAGCACGCCGCGCAGGATGTGGTAGCGCACGCCCGGAAGGTCCTTGACGCGGCCGCCGCGGATCAGGACCACCGAGTGCTCCTGAAGGTTGTGGCCCTCGCCGGGGATGTAGCTGATCACCTCGAAGCCGTTGGTAAGCCGCACCTTCGCCACCTTGCGGAGCGCCGAGTTCGGCTTCTTCGGCGTCGTCGTGTAGACGCGCGTGCAGACGCCGCGCTTCTGCGGGCACGCCTGCAGGTGCTGGGCCTTCTGTCGCTTGACTCTGGGCTGCCGGGGCTTCCGGATCAGCTGCTGGATCGTCGGCATGGGTCGCGTCGCCCTTCTCGTTCTTCCATCCGCTCCCTGCGTCCCCACCGCCCCCGAGGGGTCACGCGGAAACGCACGAAAAGCCGCAAACGATGCGAGGATCGCATCCCTGCGGCAGAATTTCAGAGGACCGGGCCGAAGCCGGGTCATGCATGCCATTCTTGAGGCAGTTCTGAACCTTGCGCGAGCCGAGCCCACGCGAAAGTCCGGGGAACATACTCGTGCCCGTGGGGGTGGTCAAGGGCGATCTTGCGCCGCCCACCCAAGTGGCGATGCGCCCTAACCTACTGAAAACTCAACAAACTCCGCCAGAGCCACGCGCCACCAATCGAACAGCGCGTCGAGGTTCTGCCGCGTCACACCGCCCGAGAGAGTCGCATTCATCTCCAGGATCAGTTCGCCCGGCGCATCGCCTGCGCTGAGCTTGCCGAAACGGCGCTCGCTGTTCCAGCGGTTGGCCTGCCAGACCAGCGCCTGGCGCGAGGCCGGCTGGCCGGGCTCGTCCGCGTCCGCGACCGTGGTCCGGGCGACGAAGCGCAGATCGGTGCAGCCCCGGCCCTGGTCGCAGCCATAGAATTCGATCGCATAGGGCACACCGCCCATTTCCGCCTCGATCAGCGGGTCGCCCAGCCCGTCGCGCCGCCAGGGCGCGGGGCCATAGCGCCAGGCAACTTCCGAGATCGGCTGCGCGTCGCTGGCGTCGACCAGCCCGGCGGGCGTCGGCACCGGCGCCTCGGGACGCTCGAAGCCGGCACGCGGCCCGATGCAGCCGGCCAGTGTCAGCAAGAGCGCGGCGATTGGGAGGGATCGGGGCATCGGCATGGGGCCGAGCCTGCCGCGTGCATCCGCCCCGCGCAACGGGAAAGATGGCGCCCCCGAACGCAGGAAGCCCGGTCTTGCGGGCCGGGCTTCCCAAGTCCTGTTGCGACGGATCAGAGGATCTCGCCGAACCCGCCGCCCGAGCCCGGCTCGGGCTCGGCGGCCTCCTCGGCGATGTCGATCACCTCGAGCGCCGCCGCGGCATCGCGCGCCGCCGCCTCGCGCTCGGCAACGATGCGCTTGTCACGCTTCAGCGCCTCGAGCTTGAGCCGCATCGTGGCCCCGCCCGTGCCCGCCGGAATCAGCCGCCCGACGATCACGTTCTCCTTGAGGCCGACCAGCTTGTCGCGCTTGCCCTGGACGGCGGCCTCGGTCAGCACCCGGGTCGTCTCCTGGAACGAGGCGGCCGAGATGAACGAGCGGGTTTGCAGGCTCGCCTTGGTGATGCCCAGCAGAACCGGCCCGCCCTCGGCCGGCCGCTTGCCCTGGCTCTCGAGCTTGGCGTTGATCTCGTCGAACTCGAAGCGGTCGACCTGCTCGCCGGGCAGCAGCGTCGAATCGCCCGAGCCCGTGATCTCGATCTTCTGCAGCATCTGGCGAACGATCACCTCGATGTGCTTGTCGTTGATCTTCACCCCCTGCAGCCGATAGACGTCCTGCACCTCGTTGATCAGGTATTCGGCCAGTGCCTCGATGCCCATGATGGCGAGGATGTCATGGGGGGCGGGGTTGCCATCCATGATGTATTCGCCCTTCTGGATCACGTCGCCTTCCTGCACCGTGATGTGCTTGCCCTTCGGGATCAGGTATTCCCGGGGCTCGATGCTCTCGTCGGCAGGTTGGAGCACGATGCGCCGCTTGTTCTTGTAGTCCTTGGCGAAATGCACCGTGCCGTCGATCTCGGCGATGACGGCATGGTCCTTCGGTCGCCGGGCCTCGAACAGTTCTGCCACCCGCGGCAGACCGCCGGTGATGTCCTTGGTGCGGGCGCCCTCGCGCGGGATGCGCGCGATCACGTCGCCCGCCCGGATCGCTTGCCCGTCCTCGACCGACAGGATCGCATCCACCGACATGAAGTAGTGGGCCGGGTTGCCGTTATCGAGCTTGACCATCTGGCCGTCCGCACCGACCAGCGTGATGGCGGGCCGAAGCTCGTTCCCCTTGGGGGCCGAGCGCCAGTCCGACACGATGCGCTGGGCAATGCCGGTCGCCTCGTCGGTCTCCTCGCGGATCGACAGGCCCGCGAACAGGTCGACGAACTTCGCGATACCCGCCTTCTCGGCGATGATCGGCAGGGTGTAGGGGTCCCACTCGGCCAGACGGTCGCCGCGCTTGACCTCGATGCCCTCGGCCGTCAGCAGCTTGGTGCCGTAGCTGGCCTTGTAGGCGGCACGCTCGCGGCCCTGCTCGTCCATGATCGCAAGCTGCATGTTGCGCGCCATCACGATCGTCTCGCCATCGGCGTTGGTCAGCGTGCTGGCGTTGACGAAGGCGAGCTTGCCCTCCTGCGTCGACTCGAGGAACGACTGGTTCGAGACGTTCGCCGCACCGCCGATGTGGAAGGTCCGCATCGTGAGCTGGGTGCCCGGCTCGCCGATCGACTGGGCGGCGATGATGCCCACCGCCTCGCCGACGTTCACCCGGGTGCCGCGGGCAAGGTCGCGCCCGTAGCACTGCGCGCAGATCCCGTCCTCGGCCTCGCAGGTCAGCGGCGAGCGGACATAGATCTCCTGCACCTTGGCCTCGTCGATCGCGGCGGCGTGGCGCTCCTCGATCAGCTCGTTGGCCGGGTGGATCAGCGCGCCCGTCGCCGGGTCGAGCACATCCTCCTGAGGCACGCGGCCCAGCACCTGTTCGCCGATCGACGAGATCACGTTACCGCCGTCGATCACCGCACGCGCCGTGATGCCTATCGAGGTGCCGCAATCCTCGTCCTTGATGATGCAGTCCTGCGCCACGTCCACCAGACGCCGCGTCAGATACCCCGAGTTCGCAGTCTTGAGCGCGGTGTCGGCCAGGCCCTTGCGCGCACCGTGGGTCGAGTTGAAGTACTCGAGCACGGTGAGGCCTTCCTTGAAGTTCGACACGATCGGCGTCTCGATGATCTCGCCCGAGGGCTTGGCCATCAGGCCGCGCATGGCGGCGAGCTGACGCATCTGGGTGGGCGAGCCGCGCGCACCCGAATGGCTCATCATGTAGACCGAGTTCGGCTCCTTCTCGCGCCCGGTCTCCTCGTCGATCTTGACCGCCGAGATCTCCTTCATCATGGCGTCGGCCACCTTGTCGGTGCACTTCGCCCAGGCGTCGACGACCTTGTTGTACTTCTCGCCCTGGGTGATCAGGCCGTCCATGTATTGCTGCTCGAACTCCTTCACGAGCTCGCGCGTCTCGTTGACGATGTCCCACTTCGAGGCCGGGATCACCATGTCGTCCTTGCCGAACGAGATGCCGGCCTTGCACGCCTCCTTGAAGCCAAGCGACATGATCCGGTCGCAGAAGATCACCGATTCCTTCTGCCCGCAGTGGCGGTAGACGGTGTCGATGACCTCGCCCACCTCGCGCTTGCGCAGGACGCGGTTGACGATCTCGAACGGCACCTTCGGGTTCCGCGGCACCAGGTTCGCGATCATCATCCGGCCCGGCGTGGTCTCGACGCGCTGGACGATGTCGTGGCCGTGCTCGTCGACCGTGTAGAAACGGGTGACGATGCGCGTGTGCAGGTTGATCAGGCCCGCGGCCAGCGCGTGCTCGATCTCGGCCATGTCGGTGAAGGCCTTGCCCTCGTTCGGCTCGCCCTTCTTCTCGAGCGACAGGTAATAGAGCCCGAGGATCATGTCCTGCGAGGGGACGATGATCGGCTTGCCGTTCGCCGGGCTCAGCACGTTGTTGGTCGACATCATCAGGACGCGCGCTTCCAGCTGGGCCTCGAGGCTCAGCGGAACGTGCACGGCCATCTGGTCGCCGTCGAAATCGGCGTTGAACGCGGCGCAGACCAGCGGGTGAAGCTGGATCGCCTTGCCCTCGATCAGCACCGGCTCGAACGCCTGGATCCCGAGGCGGTGCAGGGTCGGTGCGCGGTTCAAGAGCACCGGATGCTCGCGGATCACCTCGTCGAGGATGTCCCAGACCTCCGGGCGCTCCTTCTCGACCAGCTTCTTCGCCTGCTTCACAGTCGCCGAATAGCCCTTGGCGTCGAGCCGCGAGTAGATGAACGGCTTGAACAGCTCCAACGCCATCTTCTTCGGCAGGCCGCACTGGTGCAGCTTGAGTTCCGGCCCGGTCACGATGACCGAGCGGCCCGAGAAATCGACCCGCTTGCCCAGCAGGTTCTGCCGGAACCGGCCCTGCTTGCCCTTGAGCATGTCCCACAGCGATTTCAGCGGGCGCTTGTTGGCGCCGGTGATGACGCGGCCGCGGCGGCCGTTGTCGAACAGCGCATCGACGGATTCCTGCAGCATCCGCTTTTCGTTGCGGATGATGATATCCGGCGCGCGCAGCTCGATCAGCCGCTTCAGGCGGTTGTTGCGGTTGATGACGCGACGGTAGAGATCGTTGAGATCCGAGGTCGCGAAGCGGCCGCCGTCCAGCGGCACCAGCGGGCGCAGTTCCGGCGGGATCACCGGCAGCACCGTCATCACCA
>JAVVFE010000270.1:0-4786 GCA_032251175.1 Thermohalobaculum sp. | reverse complement strand
CGAATTTCTGGGCCCAGGTGAAGCTGCGCCCGGACAGCACGTCGAGCCCGCCCTGCCGCCAGGTCGAGAAGATCGCCCACGCCATGAACAGCACGACCAGCAGGATGCCCGGCACCACGCCCGCCAGGAACAGCCGCCCGATCGAGGTTTCGGTGGCGATGCCGTAGACGATCATCGTCACCGACGGCGGGATGAGGATGCCGAGCGTGCCGCCGGCCGCGATCGAGCCCGCGGCAACGCCGTCGGGATAGCCGCGCTTGCGCATCTCGGGGATGCCCATCTTGCCGATCGCGGCACAGGTGGCGGGCGACGACCCCGACATCGCCGCGAACAGCGCGCAGGCGCCGAGGTTCGACACCACCAGCCCCCCCGGCACCCGCGTCAGCCAGCGGTCGAGCGCCTCGTAGAGGTCGGCGCCCGCCCGGGTCGAGGCGATGGCCGCGCCCATGATGATGAACATCGGGATCGACAGCAGGGCGAAATTGTCAAGCTCGCCGAAGAAGATCTCGGGCATCAGCTCGACCGAGCGCATGCCGTCGAAGGCGAGCAGGAACACCCCCGCCACGATCAGCAGGCCGGTGGCGACCGAAACCCCCGAGAACAGCACGGCGATGGTGGTGAAGGCGACCAGGGCGCCGATCGTGAGCGGATCCATCACTTGTCCTCCGCAAGCCCGAAGGGCCGCTCGATGCCGGCGAGCAGGGCGTAGAAATCGGCGCAGAGTTGCAGCAGGTAGAGCCCGAAGCCCACCGGCAGCACCAGATAGGGCACCCACAGCTTCGGCGCCCAGACGGTGTCCGAGCGCCAGTTGCGCTCCCACGCGACGTGCCACAGGTCGAAGCCATACCAGAACATCACCGCCGTCACGACGATGCCCGCGCCCAGCGTCACCATCGCCAGCGCCATCCGCGCGCGGCGCGCCAGCATCATCGGCACCAGATCGACATTCACATGCCCGCGCAGGCGCTGGACGTAAGGCAGCCCGATCATCGTGGCGCCGACCATCAGGTAGATGACCGCTTCGGTCTGCCAGATCGTCGACTGGCCCATGACGAAGCGGACCCAGATCATCTGGCAGGTGATGATGACGGAGGCCACGATCATCAGCGCAGCAAGGATGCCGCAGGCGGTCGAGATCGCGCCGATTGCGCGCAGGACGGGGTTGCCGCCGTCGCGTGCCAAGGTGGGGGTGGGGGAGTGGCCGGACATGGGTGTCTATCCCGGTCTGAGGGCAACGGGCGGGGCGCGCCCGTGGCGGCGCGCCGCGCGCGTGCCGCCGCCCGCTGGCGCGGTGCCGCGCACGTCGTCATGTGACGCTGCGCGGCGGGGGTGCGAGGGCGAAGGCTGCGCCGGGCGTGCGTGACGCCCGGTGCAGCCCCTGCCCGTCACTCGACCGAGAGCGCGAGGTCGAGCAGCTCCTGACCGTTCGCGACCTGGCCGATGAAGGTCTTGTAGGAGGTCTCCTTGGCCAGCTCGCGCCAGGCGGCGAATTCGGCCTCGGTCATCTGGTGGATCTCGACGCCCGCATCGGCGAACACCTTGGCGGCGGCGGCGTCCTCCTTCTTGGCCTCGTCGAGGTAGAACGCCTCGGCCTTCTTCGCGC
The DNA here is from genome assembly GCA_032251175.1 of Thermohalobaculum sp. Classification (GTDB taxonomy): domain Bacteria; phylum Pseudomonadota; class Alphaproteobacteria; order Rhodobacterales; family Rhodobacteraceae; genus Thermohalobaculum. The sequence goes on along the minus strand of JAVVFE010000270.1, from coordinate 3,183 downwards.
CTGCCATCAGCGCCGCCTTCTGGGCGTCGTTCAGCCCGTCGAAGGTCGACTTGTTCATCAGCAGCGGCTGATACATGAACCACAGCGCGAAGTCGCCCGCGGGGGTGAAGCACTTGGTCTGCTCGTAGAGCCGGAAGCTCACGAAGCTCGAGGACGAGGTGTTGACCGCGTCGAGCACGCCGGTCTGCATCGCGTTGTAGATCTCGGACGAGGCCATCGAGGCGATCGAGGCGCCGGCGCCCGCCAGCATCTGCTCGAACGCCTTGCCGGCCGAGCGCATCTGCAGCCCCTTCACGTCCGCGGGGGCCGACACGCACTTGTCCTTGCCGGCAAAGCCGCCCGCGAGATAGCCATGCACCAGCACCATGACGTCATCCTGCGCCATGATCTCCTCGATCTTCTGCATGAAGGCCGATTCGTTGAGGCGCGCGGCGTGGTCGTGGTTCTTCACCAGGCCCGGCATCAGGGTGAGGTTGTATTCCGGGCGCTGGCCGCCCGCGTAGGACAGCGGGTAGACGGTCATGTCGAGCTGGCCGCGCGACAGCGGGTTGTACTGCTCCTGCGCCTTGAACAGCGAGCCGGTGGGGAAGATCTGGATCGACAGGTCCACATTCGCCTCGGCGACGTGGCTGGCGACGATCTCGGCCACCTTGTGGCGCACGTCGCTGGTCGCCCACTGGTGGCTGAGGCGCAGTTCGGCCGCATCGGCCGCGCCTGCGGTCAGGGCCACGGCGATCACGGCCGCGGCGGTCGCACGGAAGTTCAGGAACATGGTGTCCTCCCTTGGACGGGCGGCTCGGGGCGCCCTTGTGACGTGTGGCGGGGGCAGACGGCCCGCCGCTGAGCAAGCCATATGGAGGGAAGGTGCGGGAGTCAACAAGATTGTATACAATAATTTGCCTTTGGCATGCAGATCGGATATGAAAGCTCATCCCTTATCCGACGCACCGCGCCGGAGCCCTGCGGAGCCCAGGATGTCCGAACGCCGCGCCGACCTGCTGCACGACAAGATCGAGGATCTGATCCTGACCGGCGAACTGGGTCCCGGCTCGCGGCTGGACGAGGTGTCGCTGGCCACCCGCTTCGGTGTCTCGCGCACGCCGATCCGCGAGGCGCTGCTGCAACTCGCCTCGTCGGGGCTGGTCGTGCTCAGGCCGCGCCGGGGCGCGGTGGTGGCCGAGATCGGGCCGCGGCGCATGGTCGAGATGTTCGAGGTGATGGCCGAGCTTGAGGCGATCTGCGCCCGCCTCGCTGCGCGCCGCGCGACGAAGGACGACGAGGCCCGCATCGTGGCGCATCACGGCGCCTGCTCGACGGCGGCCGCGGCATCCGACGAGGACGCCTATTACTACGAGAACGAGGCGTTCCACGAGGTGATCGACGCCGCCGCGCACCAGGAGTTCCTGTCCGAGCAGACCCGGGCGCTGCGCCATCGGCTCAAGCCCTATCGCCGGCTGCAGCTTCGCGCGCGCGGCCGGGTGCAGACCTCGTTCAACGAGCACGAGGCCATTGTGCACGCCATCCTCGCGCATGATGCCGACGCCGCGGCCGAGGCGATGCGCGCCCATATCGTGGTGCAGGGCGAACGCTTCACCGACCTTCTCGCCTCGCTCGAGACGCCGCGCACGGCGCACGCGCGCTGATCCGGGGCAGGTGAAGGCCAGCCCCCGCCGCTGCGGCGCGCGCGCGGCCCGGCTCAGGCGTCGCGCGATGCGCCGGGTCCAGCCCCCTCGGGCGCAGCGGCGCGGACCAGTTCGGCGTGCAGCGCGCGGGCGACATGGGCGCGGGGATGGGCGTCGCGCTCGATCAGGCACAGCCGGCGCACCGCGTCCGGGCCGGGCAGCGCGAGGCGGCGCAGCGGCGCCCCGCCCTGCGGCGCGCCCGACCGCATGGGCACGACCGAGATGCCGAGCCCGGCGCGCACCAGCGCCTCGATCGCGTCGAGCGCGTCGACCTCCATCGCCTCGCGCGGGCGCAGGCCGCGCGCCGCCAGCAGGCGCTCGATCTGCTGCCCCGCCCAGGTCTTGCGGCTGAACCAGATGAACGGGTGGTGCGCGATCAGCGCGGGGATGTCGTCGCCCGCCATCGCCTGCGCCGCGATCAGCACCAGCGGCTCGGCACAGACGGCGCGCGCGGTCAGCCCTTCGGGGATCAGCGCGGGTTCGGTCACCAGCGCGGCGTCGAGATCGCCGCCGCGCACCGCCTGCGCGAGATCGCCCGACAGGCCCGAGCGCACCCGGATCGACAGCCGCGGATGCGCCGCCTGAAGCCGCGCGAGCGCAGGCGGCAGCGGATGGACCAGGGCAGTCGGCACGACCCCCAGCGCGAGCGACCCGGCCAGTTCCTGATCGGCGCCCAGCGCCCGGATCTCGTCGAGGATATGGCCGATGCGCCGCGCCTGCTCGACCAGCGCAAGGCCGCGGTCGGTCAGCCGGGGCGGGCGCAGCGTGCGGTCGGCGAGGGTCACGCCAAGCTCGTCCTCGAGCGCCTTGACCTGAAGGCTCACCGCCGAATGGCTGAGCCCCACGGCATCGCCCGCGGCGGTGAAGCTGCCCTGTTCGGCGATGGCGATCAGGGTGCGGAGCTGTCGGAGGTTCATCGGCCGTTCGTGAATAGTGAGTTTTTCAAACTTTAAATGTCAGAATATCTCATTTTCGTTTGTCTTGCAAACGCAGTTAGAATGATCATGAGCCGTGAAACACCTCGGCGCGCGCCATGCCAGATCCGCGAGGCCCTGCGATGTTCGACCTGAGCCCGACCGAAGACGCCATCCGCCGCACCGCGCGGCATCTGGCCGAGACCGTTTTTGCGACACGCGCGGCCGGGATCGACCGCGACGAGCGATATCCTTCGGAGAATGTCGAGACCCTGCGCGAGGCGGGGCTGCTGGGCATGACGATCCCGCGGGCATTGGGCGGGCGGGGTGCCACGCTGATGGCGGCGGTGGTTGCGATCAGCGAGATCGCCCGGCATTGCGCGGTAACCGCGCGGATCGTGGTCGAGACCAACATGGGCGCGCTGGGCGCGGTCCTGGCCTATGGCACCGAGGCCCAGCGCCGGATGGTGGCCGGGATGGTGCTGGCGGGCGACAAGCCGGCGATCTGCATCTCCGAGCCCGGCGCGGGGTCTGCGGCGACGCAGATGACCACCACGGCGCGCCGCGTCGCCGGCGGCCATGTGCTC
>JAVVFE010000269.1:0-4813 GCA_032251175.1 Thermohalobaculum sp. | reverse complement strand
GCACAAGGAGATCGCCGCCGCGGCCCAGGCGCTGGACACCACCGGCTGGACGGTCACGCTCGACGGGCTGGTCGAGGCCCCCGTCACCATCGGCGCCGACGAGCTGATCGCAAGGATGCCGCTGGAGGAGCGCATCTACCGCCACCGCTGCGTCGAGGCGTGGTCGATGGTGGTGCCCTGGATCGGCTTCCCGATGGCCCGGCTGGTCGAGCTGGCCAAACCGCTGTCGGGGGCGAAATACCTGCGGTTCGAGACCTTCCTCGACAAGGACATCGCCCGCGGCCAGCGCCAGCACTGGTATCCCTGGCCCTATGTCGAGGGGCTGACGATGGCCGAGGCCACCAACGAGCTGGCGCTGATGGTGGTCGGCGCCTATGGCAAGGTGCTGCACCCGCAGTTCGGCGCGCCGATCCGGCTGCACCTGCCGTGGAAATACGGCTTCAAGTCGATCAAGTCGGTGGTCCGCATCAGCTTTGTCGCCGAGCGCCCGGTCAGCTTCTGGGAGGAGCTGCAATCGAGCGAATACGGCTTCTGGGCCAACGTGAACCCCGCCGTGCCGCATCCGCGCTGGAGCCAGGCCGACGAGCGGGTGCTGGGCACCGACAAGCGCGTTCCCACCATGAAGTTCAACGGCTATGGCCCCGAGGTCGCGGGGCTCTACACGGGCATCGAGGCCGAGGTCGGCGAGGCGCTCTGGCGCTGAGGCCCGGGCGCACCGCGCCACCCCGTTGCGCCCCAGCTCCCGCGCTGCCCCGGGCTTGACCCGGGGCGCCGCCCGCATCTCCGCGCTTCCCCGGCCCGGGCGGCTCACTCGCCCCCTGCGCCCGCCCGCCCGGCGGCGCGGTCGGCCAGCAGGCGGTCCAGCCAGTCGGGGTCCATCTCGGGCACCGAGGACAGTAGCAGCTCGGTATAGGGATGGTGCGGCGGCGTGAACATTTCGGCCTTCGGCCCCTGCTCGACGACGCGGCCCTCCTTCATCACCACCACCTCGTCGGCGATGGCGCGCACGGTGGCAAGGTCGTGGGTGATGAACATGTAGGCCAGCTCGAACTCGGATTGCAGCCGGTCCAGCAGCTTCAGGATCCCCTCGGCGACCAACTGGTCCAGCGCCGAGGTCACCTCGTCGCAGATGATGAATCGCGGCTCGGCCGCTAGCGCCCGGGCGATGCCGATCCGCTGCTTCTGCCCGCCCGACAGCTCGGACGGCAGCCGGTCGATATACTGGTCGGGTTCCAGCTCGATCAGCCGCAGCAGCTCGCGGATCCGCTCGGTCAGCGCGCGGCCCCTCAGCCCCAGATAGAACTCGACCGGCCGGCCGATGATCTCGCGGATGCGGTGCTTGGGGTTCACCGCGGTGTCGGCCATCTGGTAGATCATCTGCGCCTGGCGCAACTGGTCCTTGCTGCGGTGGCGCAAGGCAGCCGGCAGCACCGCGCCCTCGAAGCGCACCTCGCCCGCCAGTGGCGGCAGCAGGCCGGTGATCACCCGCGCCGTGGTGGACTTGCCCGAGCCCGACTCGCCCACCACCGCGACCGTGCGCCGGGCGTGGATGTCGAAGCTGACGTCGTTCAGCACCGGCACCCTGCCATAGGCGGCGCTGACCCCGCGCACCGACACCACCGGGGTGCCGCCGGCCGGGGGCTGGGCCGCGCGGGCATGGCTGCGCACCGCCCACAGCGATTTCGTGTAAGCCTCGCGCGGGGTGCGCAGCATGGTCCGGGTGTCGGCCTCCTCGACCTCCTCGCCCTTCAGCAGCACCTTGATGCGGTCGGCCATCTGCGCCACCACCGCCAGATCGTGGGTGATGTAGATCGCCGCCGTGTCGAACTGGCGCACGGCATCGCGGATCGCCGCCAGCACCTCGATCTGCGTGGTCACGTCCAGCGCGGTGGTGGGCTCGTCGAAGATGATCAGGTCGGGGCGGCAGGCCATCGCCATCGCCGTCATCGCCCGCTGCAACTGCCCGCCCGAAACCTGGTGCGGATAGCGGAAGCCGATCTCGTCGGGGTTCGGCAGCCGCATCCGGCGATACAGCTCGACCGCATCGCGCGCGGCCTCGGCCCGGCTCATCACGCCGTGCTGCACGGGGGTCTCGCAATACTGGTCGATCAGCCGGTGCGCCGGGTTGAACGAGGCCGCCGCCGACTGCGCGACATAGGCGATCCGCCGCCCGCGCAGGTCGCGGCGCACGGATTCGGGGGCCGCGACCAGGTCGATGCCGTCGAACGCGATGGTGCCCCCCGAGATACGACAGCCGTCGCGGGTGAAGCCCATGGCGGCAAGCCCCAGCGTCGACTTGCCCGCGCCCGACTCGCCGATCAGCCCCAGCACCTCGCCGCGGTGCAGCGTGAGGTCGACGCCCTTGACGATCTCGGACCAGGTCTCGTCCGAGCGGCCCTCGATGCGGACGCCGCGCAGGCTCAGCAGGACGGGTTTGCCGCTCATCGCCTCATTCCTTCAGCCCGCTCGCGCGGTGCAGCATCCAGTCGACGACGAAATTGACCGCCACCGTGAGCAGCGCGATGGCCCCCGCCGGCAACAGCGGCGTCACGTCGCCAAAGGTGATCAGCGTCGCGTTCTCGCGCACCATCGAGCCCCAGTCCGCGGTCGGTGGCTGGATCCCCAGCCCGAGGAACGACAGCGCCGAGATCGACAGGAACACGAAGCAGAACCTGAGCCCGAACTCGGCCACCAGCGGCGCCATGGCGTTGGGCAGGATCTCGCGCCCGATCAGCCGGCCCAGGCCCTCGCCACGCAGCCGCGCCGCCTCGATATAGTCCATCACCACGATGCCCTGCGCCACCGCACGCGCCAGCCGGAACACGCGCGTGGCATCGATCAGCGCGATCACCATGATCAGCGAGACGACCGAGGTGCCGAAGATCGTCAGCAACAGCAGCGAGAAGATCAGCGCCGGGATCGCCATCAAGACATCGACCCCGCGGCTCAGGATCTGGTCGGGCCAGCCGCCCACGGTCGCCGCCAGCAGGCCCAGCACCGTGCCGACGACGAAGGCAAGCACCGTGGTGACCAGCGCAATGCCGACCGTGTTGCGCGCGCCATAGATCAGCCGCGAGAACGTGTCCCGCCCCAGATTGTCGGTGCCCAGCCAGTGCGCCGCATCCCAGGGCAGATACTGCCCGCCGACCACCGCGCGCTCGGGGAAGGGCGCGATCAGGTCGGCGAAGATCGCGGCGAAAACATACAGCAGGATCACCAACAGCCCGAAGCTCGCGGTCAGCGGCGCGGTGCGCAAAACCCGCGCCATCCGCGGCGGCGCAAGCCGCACCGCGCCCGCGCGGAACACCCAGGCGAGCGCCGCCGATCCGCCCACCACCGCCGCCAGCCACACCAGCGTCTCGCCCAGCCCCAGCAGGGTTGCCATCGCCCGCCCCCCCTCAGCGCCGATGCACGAGACGCGGGTTCGACAGCGTCGACAGCACGTCCGCCAGCAGGTTGAGCCCGACGAAGGCGGCGGCGAAGATCAGCGCCGACGCCTGCACCACCGTGATGTCGCGCTTGGCGACCGAGTCGACCATCAACTGCCCAAGGCCCGGATAGACGAACACCACCTCGACCACCACCACGCCGGTAATCAGGTAGGCGAGGTTCAGCGCCACCACGTTGATGATCGGCGCCAGCGCATTGGGCAGCGCATGGCGCAGGATGATGCGCATGGGGCTCACCCCCTTCAGGCGCGCCATCTCGATATAGGGGCTGGCCAGCAGGTTGATGATCGCGGCCCGCGTCATGCGCATCATGTGCGCGGTGACCACCAGCGTCAGCGTCAGCGCCGGCAGGAAGGTGCGATACAGCCGCTCGCCGAGCCCCGTGTCGGGCGCGACGTTCGCGATCGAGGGGAACAGCCCGGCCTGCGAGATGTAGAACACCAGGATATAGGCCACGAAGAATTCCGGGAACGAGATCGAGCTCAGCGTCGCCACGTTCACCGCCCGGTCATAGACCGAATTGCGCCACAGTGCCGCGAGGATGCCCAGCACCAGCGCCAGCGGCACCGAGATCGCCGCCGCATAGAGCGCGAGGAACAGCGTGTTGGAAAAGCGCACCGCGATCAGCTCGGCAATCGGCCGGCGGTTGGCCAGGCTCACGCCGAAATCGCCATGGATCACGCCGCCCAGCCAGTCGAGGTATCGCTGCCAGGCCGGCAGGTCCAGCCCCAGCTCGCGCCGGAACGCCGCCAGCGTCTCGGGGGTCGCCGCCTGCCCCAGGATCGATTGCGCCAGATCCCCGGGCAGCAGCTCGACCGCGCCGAAGATGATCACCGAGATCAGGAACAGCGTGAGCAGGCCCAGGCCCAGCCGCTGCGCCACCATCACCCAGACTTGCGACATCTCACCTCCCCGGACGGCCGCGCGCCGGCCCCGCCGGACCCTGCACCGCGGACCTTGCCGAGCCCCCCGTCAGCAGCACGCGGCGGCCGGGGCGCGATGTCAACCGTCTTTGCGACACAGCCGCGCCGGGGCGCGGCATTCCGGGCCTCGTGGCCGGGGACACGCCGTTGCGGGCCTCGGCGCCGGTCGGCGTCAGTCCGCTTCGGCGCCGGTCGGCGTCAGTCCGCTTCGGCGCCGACCGGCGCCATTCCGTTTCGGCGCCGGGGAACGCCATCCCGTGCCTCGTGCCCGGTTGGCGCCATTCCGGCCCCGGCGCCGGCGGGCGCCCTTCCAGCCTCGCGGTCACCCGTCGCGCCGCGTGCCGCCATCCCGCGCCGGGCGGCGCCTCAGATCTCGACCCCCATCTCGGCATAGGCGGCCTTGACCACCTTCAGCGCATGGTTTGCCGCCGGCACGCCGGC